>NZ_JBEYYT010000520.1:0-5751 GCF_040645715.1 Spirillospora sp. NPDC046719
CTTGGTGAGGGTGCCGCCGTCGACCGCCTGCTCGCCGGCGGTGGGCGCGAAACCGCACATGAAGCGGAGCGCGGGCCCCAGGTCGAACGGCGGCGCGGCGGGCAGCTCGACGGTCTCGGTGAACAGGGGCGGGACGGTCATGGCCGGTCCTTCCCGATCAGGGCGGTGGGCGGTGGGCGGAAGCGGGGCGCGGGGACGGCGGCGGGGTCAGGAGGCCAGCTCGGCGGGCAGGTCGTCCCGGTGCAGGACCGTCAGCGAGGTCACCGCGCGGGTCAGCACGACGTACAGCCGGGCCAGTCCGCGCGCCTCGGCGGCGGCGATGGCGGCGGGCTCGGCGACGATCACGTGGTCGTACTCCAGGCCCTTCGCCAGCGTCGCCGGGACGACGAGCAGCCGCGCGGTGCCGTCGGACTCCGGCCCGAGCAGCGAGGCGTCCAGCCCGGCCTCCGCCAGCGCCGCCGCGTGCGCGTCCGCGAGCGCGTCCGGCACGATCAGCCCGATCGAGCCCGCCCGGGCGAGGGCCTCGCGCGCGGCGTCCACCGCCGCGGCCACCACGTCGGGCACGCGCCGCACGTCCAGCGCCCCGGCGCCGGCGCGCAGCGACCGCGGCCTCTCCAGCTCGGGCGCGATGTGCGGGAGCAGCCGCGCGGCGTAGTCGAGGACGGTGCCGGGCACGCGGAAGCCGAGGGTCAGCTCGGTGACCTCGCCGTCCTGCCCGAGATGGGTCAGGACCTCCTTCCAGGACCGCGCCGACCAGGCCGTCGTCCCCTGGGCGAGGTCGCCGAGGACGGTCGCCGACCCGGTGCCGCAGCGGCGGCCGAGGGCGCGCAGCTGCATCGCCGACAGGTCCTGCGCCTCGTCCACGACCAGGTGCCCGAGCGAGGCGGTGCGCTCCATGAGGTCGGCCAGCTCGTCCAGCAGCGCCCGGTCGGCGGCGGTCCACTTCACCGAGCGGTGCGACCGGGCGGGCCGCTCCCACAGCAGCGCGGCCTGCTCCTCGGCGTCGAGGACGCCCTTCGCCGCTGCGCTCAGGAAGGCGGCGTCCGACAGCAGCCGGTAGAGGACCTGCTCGGGCGAGACCTTGGGCCACACCTGGTCGAGCAGCTGCTTGACCGGCCTGCTGCGCGCCACCTGGTCCTGGACGCGGTCGTCGGGGGCCTCGCCGCGCTGCTCCATCCGGACGAGGATCTGGTGCGCGAGCCGCTGCGCGAACGCGGCGCGGCCGCTGCCGTAGCGGGTGGTGCCGCGCAGCGCGGCCGCGATCTCCCTGACCTCGTGGTCGGCCAGCCGGTAGCGGGCGACACCGCGGGTGACGACGAGGCCCTCCTCCGGCTTGCGGACGTGCAGCCACAGCGCCCTGCGCAGCACGTCGGCCATCCGCGCCTCGCCCTTGGCGGCCGACACCGCCGCGGGCTCCTCCCCCAGCGGCTCGCCGAGCAGGTCGTCGATGGTGGCCTGCTCGACCCGGACCTCGCCGAGCGCGGGCAGCACCGCCGCGATGTAGGCGAGGAACGCGCGGTTCGGGCCGACGATCAGCACCCCGGACCGCGACAGCCGCTCGCGGTGGGTGAACAGCAGGTAGGCGGCGCGGTGCAGGCCCACCGCGGTCTTCCCGGTGCCGGGGGCGCCCTGCACGCAGACGGTGCGGGGCAGGTCGGCGCGGACGATCACGTCCTGCTCCGGCTGGATGGTCGCGACGATGTCGCGCATCGGCCCGGTGCGGGGGCGTTCGATCTCCTCGGTCAGGATCCGGGACGGGCCGGGCTCCGCGCCGCCGTCGAGCGGCTCGTCCTCGAAGGCGGTCAGCTCGCCGCCCTGGAAGCCGAAGCGGCGCCGCAGCCGCCAGCCCATCGGCTCGGCCGGGCCCGCCTGGTAGAACGCCCGCGACACCGGGGCGCGCCAGTCCAGCACCAGCGGGCGGCCCTCGTCGCCGTCGTGGACGTGCCGCCGCCCGACGTACATGACGGCGGGCAGGTCGGGGCCGTCGTCGCCGTCGCGGTCCATCCGCCCGAAGAACAGCGGGGTGTCGGGGTGGTCGGCGAGCGCCGCGACCCGCTGGTCGAGCAGCGACTCCAGGAACTGCTTGGACACCCAGTCGGCGGCGACGTCGGCGGACAGGCCTTCCGCGTGCTCGCGCATCCGGCGCAGCGCGGCGCGGGACTCGGCCAGGTGGGCGCGCTCGGCGGCGAGGATCGACGGTTCGGCGGGCATGCCGGAGGACCTCCTGGAGGCGAGGGGCGGACGCGGGGCGGCGAAACCCACCACCTTACCGGCCTGGAACGGCTCGCGCGGCACCGTTTCGACGCCGGCGGCGAGGCGTCCGAGAGGGGATGCTATACAGCACTTGCAGGTATAAATGATCAATCATCCTGCCTCCGATGCCCTCGCTCCCGCCGGTCAGGAGCCTCCGCCGTCCCCTCGGGAAGGAGCCCCGTGAAACTGAAGGTCCACGAAGCCGGCGGCGGCGACAGGACCGCCGTGCTGATCCACGGCGTCATGGCGTCCGCCGGCACCTGGTGCCGCGTCGCGCCGCTGCTCGCCGCGCGCGGCTACCGGGTCCTCATGCCGGACCTGCGCGGCCACGGGGAGAGCGCGCACGCCGCCGAGTACTCGCCTGAGCTGTTCGCCGCCGACCTGGTGGAGTCCCTTCCCAGCGGCGCGGACGTCGCGATCGGGCACTCCCTCGGCGCGCTGTCCCTCTCCCTGGCCGCCGCGGACCTGCGCCCCGCCAAGGCCGTCTACAGCGACCCGGCGTGGCGGATCGGCGGCGAGCCGGGCGCGGACCACGACGGGTTCGCCGCCTTCACCAAGCGGGCCACGGCGGAGCAGCTCCGGAAGATGTGCCCGAAGTGGACGGACGAGGACATCGCCGCCGAGCTGGACGGGTACGCGCGATGGGACGTCCGCGCGGCCGGGTGGCTGCGCGAGGCGATCGACCTCGTCCCGGACCGGCCCGTCGTGCCGTCGCTGGTGCAGGCCGCGGGCGACCGGCGGCTGGTGCCGGACGACCTCGCCGCCGGCCTGCGCGCGAAGGGCTTCACGGTCACGCGGGTCGAGGGCACCGGCCACTGCGTGCACCGCGACGACCTCGACGGCTTCATGGCGTCGCTGGAGGGCTGGATCTGAGCGGCCGCCGCGCCGCCGTGCTCTTCGGCCGCGGGACGGCGGTGCGCCTTGCCGCGCGGCGCGGCCGTGTGTGACGTTGGCGGCATGGTGAGTCTGACGGGAAAGTCGGCGTTGGTCACGGGCGCGTCGTCCGGCATCGGCGCGGTCGTCGCGGAGGCGCTGGCCGAGGCGGGCGCGCGGGTCGGGCTGGTCGCGCGGCGCGAGGAACTGCTGGAGAAGACGCTCGCCCGCTGCCGCGAGCACTCCCCCGGCTCGGCGATGTGGGTCGCCGACCTCTCCGACCCGGACGCGGCCGCCGGGCTCGCGGCCGCCGCGGAGGCCGAGCTCGGCGGCGTGGACGTCCTGGTCAACAACGCGGCGATGCCGAAGCGGCGGCGCGTGCAGGACATGGCGCCCGCCGAGAACGACGACGTGATGCGGCTGAACTACCTGTCGCCGGTGCGGCTGACGCTCGCGCTGCTGCCCGGGATGATCGAGCGGGGGCACGGGCACCTGGTCGCGATCGGGTCCGTCGCGGCGCGGCTCGGCCCGCCGCACGAGGCCGCGTACGGCGCGTCCAAGGCGGCGCTGACCGCGTTCTGGGAGAGCATGGCCGTCGACCTGGACGGGACGGGCGTGCAGGCGCACATCGTCCAGCCGGCGCTGATCGACACCGACCTGTTCACCCTGCCGGGCAACGAGCCGCCGCTCAGCGACCTGTCCGACGCGCTGCCGCCGCGGGAGGTCGCCGCGGCGGTGCTGGAGGTCATCGAGAGCGGACGGTTCGAGCGGTACGTACCGGACTGGTTCGCCGAGATGGCGTCGGGCAAGGCCGCGGACGTCGAGGGGTTCCTCGCGGGCGTGAAGGAGTGGACCCGCGACCGGCTCCAGGCGCTCGGCGCCGAGCCGGCCTGACCCGGCGTCACTGCAGGAAGCGCAGGGCGAGCCCGGTCAGCGGGCCGCGGTCGCCGTCGTCGGCGCGCTGCAGGACGCGCTGCGAGCCGTTCAGGACGAGCGCGCGCAGCGGGCCCGGCGGCAGCGGCACGGGCCGCTTCGCGGCCATCGGCAGGTCGAGCAGCCCGCCGTCGCGGTCGAGCAGCAGGTCGCGGGCGATCTTCGCGGTCAGGTGGCTCGGGCCGACGCCGTGGCCGGCGTACCCGAGGGCGTAGACGACGCGCCGCCCGCGGCCGAGCCGCCCGGCGTGCGCGAAGCAGTTGACGGTGCCGGCGACGGGACCGCACCAGCCGCGGTCGATCCGCACGTCGTCCAGCTGCGGGAACGTCCAGCGGAACGTCTCCTCCAGCCGCCGGAACACCTGCGGCGACCGGTCCTGGCGCGGGTCGGGGCCGCCGGGCGCGAACGGTGCGTCGCGGCCGCCCCACAGGATCCGGCCGTCGGGGGTCGGCCGGTGGAAGTGCGGCATGATCCGCTTGTCCTCGACGCCCGCGCCGCCCTCCCAGCCGGCGCGCTTCCACTGCTCGCCGGTGAGCGGCTCGGTGACGACGATCGAGGCGACGATGGTGAACAGCCAGCGCCGCAGCGCGGGCACCGCGTGCGCATAGGCGTTGGTGGCGAGCAGCGCCCGGTCCGCCCGGACGTCGCCGCCGGGGGTGCGGGCCAGGACGTGCGTGCCCGGCAGGGCGAGGCTGTGGACGGGCGTCGACTCGAAGACCCGCACGCCGAGGCGGACGGCGGCGTCGCGCAGGCCGCGGGTGAGCGCGGCGGGGTCCACCAGCAGCGCGTCGTCCTCGAAGTGTCCGCACCGGATCCGGTCGCTGGCGACGAGGGCGCGGCATTCGGAGCCGCTGAGGTAGCGCAGGTCGTCGAGGCCGAGCCGCTGGGACGCCTCGAGGTCCTGGCGGATCCGCTCGTCCTGCTCGGGCCCGTTCGAGACCGTCAGCAGGCCGGGGCGGGTCAGGTCGGCGTCGATGCCCTCGTCGCGGACGAACGCGGCGATCTCGCGCAGCGTGCTCCGCATCGCCAGCCGGGTGGCGCGCGCACGCGCCGGGCCGACCTTGCGGGCCAGGTCGTGGAGGTTGCGGCCCACCATCGTCATGGCGAAGCCGCCGTTGCGGCCCGACGCGCCGTACCCCGCGACGCGCTGCTCCAGCACGGCGACGTCCACGGACGGGTCGGCGTGCTTGATGTGGATCGCGGTCCACAGTCCGGTGAAGCCGCCGCCCACGATGATGACGTCCACGTCCAGGTCGCCGTCGAGCGGCGGCGCCGGCTCGTAGGGGTTGCGGGACAGCCACAGGCTCCGCGTCCTCCAGTCCGCCATAACGCCCTCCGCGCCGTCGCCGGCACGCGCACGCGTTGCTCGCGAGCACCCGTTGCCCGCGCGCGCACGCCTCAGTAGGGTGATGATCCGTCAGTGATCCACATCACACAAGGCCCGCGATGCGGACCGCCGGGCACCGGACCGGCCGGGAGGCGCCGATGTCGACCGCTCAGGGACTGCGGGTCGCGGACGTCACCGTGCGGGTCGGCGGGGTCACCGCCGTCCGGGGCGCCGCGCTGACGGTCCCGCCCGGCACGGTCGCCGGGCTCGTCGGGCCGGACGGCGCGGGCCGGGGGTGGCGGTGCGACGTCATCGCCGGGCTGCGCCGGCCCGCCGATGGCAGCGTCCACCTCGGCGTGGCCGAG
>NZ_JBEYYT010000521.1:0-5730 GCF_040645715.1 Spirillospora sp. NPDC046719
AACCCAAAACCCCCTATAAGCCTTTTGATCATGTGGCAGCCCCCCCGGCGCCCTCCCCGCCCGGCGGGTTGCCGCGCCCGCGCCCCCCCCCCGGGCACCCCCCGGGCGGCCGAAGGTCGGCCGCAGGCCGGGCGGCCGGACGCTCGCCGAAGACCCGCCGGTCAGCCGGCCGGGCCGCGCCGCAGGACCCGGCTCAGCGCCGCCGCGACCTCCTCCGACAGCCCGCGGTCGTCCCGGCGTCCCGCGCTCGACGGCACCAGGTCGGCCGGGCGGGGATCGTCGCGGACCGCCTCCCGGGTGTGGCCGCAGTCGCGGCACTCGACCTCGCCGAGCCGGCAGACCAGCGCGACGGAGCCGCAGACCGCGCAGCGGTCGAGATCGTCCGCCCAGTCGTGGGCGGTCTGGCAGCCGGGGCAGACCAGCACCTGGTGGTCCGCCCGGACACCGCGCCTCCACGGGCTCGCCCCGCGCACGGGGTCGGTCTGCCGCGCCCCGCAGCGGAAGCAGGGCATCACACCTCCAGGGGTGCGGGGACCGGAACCGGCCGCGGGACGCCGCCGCACGGCCGGGACCGGCCCGTTTCGCTCAGAGTCCGGCGAGCGCCTTGCGGTACTCGTCCAGGTCGCGTGCGTCCGGGATGGCGTTCACGACCTTCCAGCGGACCACGCCCTGCGCGTCGATGATGAAGGTGCCGCGCAGCGCGAGCCCCTTCTCCTCGTCGAACACGCCGTAACGCTGCGCCGTCCCGCCGTGCGGCCAGAAGTCCGACAGCAGCGGGAACTGGTACTTCTCCTGCTCGGCCCAGGCGCGCAGCGCGAACACCGAGTCGACCGACACGGCCAGCACCTGCACGTCGTCGCCGCCGAGGGTGGGCAGCTCGTCCCTGATCTGGCAGAGCTCGCCCGTGCACACGCCGCTGAACGCCAGCGGATAGAACACCAGGACGACGGTCTTCTCGCCCCGGAAGTCCGACAGCTTCACCGGCGTGCCGTGCTGGTCCTTCAGCTCGAAGTCCGGTGCGCTGTCGCCTACCTCAACCGACAAAGCCTCTCCCGCGGATCGTCCCCGCCCTGGCGGGGGGTGTGGGCGCCCCCACGGGCGTGGGGACGGGCCCAGTCTGCCACCCGCCGCCGGAGCCGGACGGCCCGGTCGCCCGCCGCCTCGGCGGACGCCCGGGGCCGCGCGGCTACTTGCGGACCTTGGGCGCGACCAGCCGCGTTCCGGACCACTCCTTCGCGGCGCTGACGCTGCTCGTCTGCGACAGCCCGGCCGTCTGCGCGGCCTCGCCGATGTCGCTGGGCTCCACGTGCCCGTCCCGGCCCGCCTTCGGCGTCAGCAGCCAGATGTTGCCGCCGCCGGTGAGCGGGATCATCGCGTCGGTCAGGCCCTCGAACAGGTCGCCGTCCTCCTCGCGCCACCACAGCAGCACGATGTCGACCACGTCCTCGTAGTCCTCGTCGACCAGCTCGGTCCCCGTGACGGCCTCGACGGAGCGGCGAAGCTCCTCGTCGACGTCGTCGTCGTAGCCGATCTCCTGCACCACCTGGCCCGGCTTGAGGCCGAGCCGTTCGGCCAGGCTGCGCTCAGACTGCGCCTGACCCGCGGTCGCGCTCACGAAAGTCCTCCCATTGTCGTCAGTCCGCACGGTGTCCCGCGCATGTCTCGTATCCAGGCGCCATCTCGGGCGGCCCGTCCGCACCCGTGCGGTGTTTGCGGGACAGTCCACACAAGTGAGGGCCCCTAGCGCAAGTGTCTTCCCGGCTTTTGGTGGGCTCATTGGCCCGATCACGGCGACCGTCGTCACAGGATCTCCACAGAGGGTGACAAGAGACGGTCATCCCGGGCCCTCGGAAGGGGGCTGTCCCCCCGTTCACCCCGGTCATCCCCGGAGAAAGGACAGCCGGACCTGCCGATCCGGGTTGTCCACGTTCAGGTCGACCAGCGCCACCGACTGCCAGGTGCCGAGGGCGAGCCGGCCGCCCACCACCGGCAGCGTCGCGTACGGCGGGACGAGCGCGGGCATGACGTGCGAGCGGCCGTGGCCCCGCGAGCCGTGCCGGTGCCGCCACCGGTCGTCGGCCGGGAGCAGGTCGCCGAGCGCGGCGAGCAGGTCGTCGTCGCTGCCCGAGCCCAGCTCGATGATCGCGATGCCCGCGGTGGCGTGCGGCACGAACACGTGCAGCAGGCCGTCGCCGCCGGCCTCGCCGGCGAACCGCCCGCACTCGGCCGTGATGTCGTGCACGACCTCCTGTGTACCGGTGGTCACCCGGACCACGGTGCTCTCCATGATCGCAGGTCTACCCGATCCGCGGCGCCGGACGCATCCCGGCGCGCGCGGATCCGGGCGGGCGTATCCCCGTCCGCTACCGGACGGGGTGCCCCGCGGCCTCGCGGGACTCGACGACGGCGTCCGGCCCCGGGTAGACGAGCGTCTGGTGGCCGTCCTCGAACCGGACCACGTACGGCGGGCCCCCGCCGTCGCCGCGGATCTCGACGATCTCGCCGACGCGGTCGTGCTGGCCCACGACGGTGCCGTGGACGTGCAGCCGGTCCCCGATTCGCGCCTTCATGGCTCCCCTCCGTTCCTGTGGAAAAACGGGTCCTCGAAAGGTGCGTACCCCGGTTGACCGGGGAGAATGGTTACCGGTTGGTAGAGATGCGTTAGCCGTCACGAACGACGACGATGGATCACGAAACCAGGCGGTGAGACACCTCCGCCGGGGACCGCGGGACCGCCGAACGGCGGCCGGGTCCCCACCAGCAAAGACGGCAAGCACAGAGGGGATCCCGTGGCTTCCGGACGTCAACGCTTTTCGATCATCAGCGACGGCCTGCCGAGCCAGCTGCCGGACATCAACCCGGACGAGACCCGGGAGTGGCTGGAATCGCTGGACACGGTCATCAAGACCGAGGGCCGCGGCAGGGCCCGCTACGTGATGCTCCGCCTCCTGGAAAGGGCACGGGAACTGCAGGTCGGGGTCCCCGGGCTGCGGAGCACCGACTTCATCAACACCATCCCGCCCGAGTCGGAGCCCTGGTTCCCCGGCGACGAGCACGTCGAGCGCCGCATCCGCGCCTACATCCGCTGGAACGCGGCGATCATGGTGTCGCGGGCGAACCGCCCCGAGCTCGGCGTCGGCGGCCACATCGCCACCTACGCCTCGGCCGCGTCGCTGTACGAGGTCGGCTTCAACCACTTCTTCCGCGGCAAGGACCACGGCGAGTCCGGCGACCAGGTGTTCATCCAGGGCCACGCGGCGCCCGGCATCTACGCGCGCGCGTTCCTGGAGGGGCGGCTGCCCGAGGAGAAGCTCGACGGGTTCCGGCAGGAGCAGTCGCACCCCGGCGGCGGCCTGTCGTCCTACCCGCACCCGCGGCTGATGCCGGACTTCTGGGAGTTCCCCACCGTCTCCATGGGGCTCACCGCGATCGACTCGGTGTACCAGGCGCGGTTCAACCGCTACCTCTACAACCGCAAGATCAAGGACACCTCCCGCTCGCACGTGTGGGCGTTCCTCGGCGACGGCGAGATGGGCGAGCCGGAGTCGCTCGGCGCGATCGGCCTGGCCGCCCGCGAGGAGCTGGACAACCTCACCTTCGTCGTCAACTGCAACCTCCAGCAGCTCGACGGCCCGGTGCGCGGCAACGGCAAGATCATCCAGGAGCTGGAGTCGTTCTTCCGCGGCGCCGGCTGGAACGTCATCAAGGTCATCTGGGGCCGCGACTGGGACCCGCTGCTCGCCCAGGACGTCGACGGGGTGCTGGTCAACCAGATGAACACCACCCCCGACGGGCAGTTCCAGACCTTCTCGGTGGAGACCGGCGACTACATCCGGGAGAAGTTCTTCGGCGCCGACCCCCGGCTCCGCAAGATCGTCCAGCACCTGTCGGACGACGACCTGCGCAAGCTGTCGCGCGGCGGGCACGACTACCGCAAGGTGTACGCGGCGTTCAAGGCGGCCCGCGAGCACGTCGGCCAGCCGACCGTGATCCTCGCGCACACCATCAAGGGCTGGACCCTCGGGTCCGACTTCGAGGCCCGCAACGCCACCCACCAGATGAAGAAGCTCACCAAGGCCGAGCTGAAGGAGTTCCGGGACCGCCTGTACCTCGACATCCCGGACTCGGCCCTGGAGGCGCCGCTGCCGCCCTACTACCACCCGGGCGAGGACTCCGACGAGATCCAGTACATGCGCGAGCGCCGCGCCGCCCTCGGCGGGTTCCTGCCGAAGCGCGTCGTGCGCGCCAAGCCGCTCAAGCTGCCCGGCGACCCGGTCTACAGCGAGCTGCGCAAGGGCTCCGGCAAGCAGAACGTCGCGACGACGATGGCGTTCGTCCGGCTGCTCAAGGACCTGATCAAGGACGAGAACATCGGCGCCCGGTTCGTCCCGATCGCCCCGGACGAGTACCGGACGTTCGGCATGGACTCACTGTTCCCCACGTCCAAGATCTACTCGCCGCACGGGCAGACCTACGACGCGGTGGACCGCAAACTGCTGCTGTCGTACAAGGAGGCCGAAAGCGGCCAGATGCTCCACGAGGGCATCAGCGAGGCCGGATCGATGGCCTCCGCGATCGCCGCGGGCACCGCGTACGCCACGCACGGCGAGCACATGATCCCCGTCTACATCTTCTACTCGATGTTCGGGTTCCAGCGGACCGGCGACCAGATGTGGGCGCTCGGCGACCAGATGGGCCGCGGGTTCCTGCTCGGCGCCACCGCGGGCCGCACCACCCTCACCGGTGAGGGCCTCCAGCACGCCGACGGCCACTCCCCCCTGCTCGCCGCCGCGAACCCCGCCTGCGTCCACTACGACCCGACCTGGGCGTTCGAGCTGGCGCACATCACCAAGGACGCGCTGCGCCGCATGTACGGCTCGTCCGACGAGCACCCGCAGGGCGAGAACGTCTTCTACTACCTGACGGTCTACAACGAGCCCTACCAGCAGCCCGCCGAACCCGAGGGCCTCGACGTCGACGGCCTGCTCAAGGGCCTGTACCGGTTCCGGACCGCGCCGGAGGTCTCCACGGGCAACGGGGAGCCGCCCCGGGCGCAGATCCTCGCGTCCGGCGTCGGCGGCCGCTGGGCCCTGGAGGCCCAGCGGATGCTCGCCGAGGACTGGGGCGTCGCCGCCGACGTCTGGTCGGCCACCTCGTGGAACGAGCTGGCCCGCGAGGCCCGCGAGTGCGACGAGCAGAACCTCCTCAACCCCGACGCCGAGCAGCGCGTCCCCTACGTCACCCGGACGCTCGACAACGTCGCCGGGCCGATCGTCGCGGTATCGGACTTCATGCGCGCCGTACCCGACCAGATCGCGCCCTGGGTGAACGGGGACTTCACCTCCCTCGGCACCGACGGGTTCGGGTTCTCCGACACCCGCGCCGCCGCCCGCCGGTTCTTCCACGTGGACGCCGCGTCGATCGTCCTCGCGGTGCTCACCCGGCTGGCCCGGCACGGCGAGATCAAGCCGGAGGCGCTGCCCGAGGCGATCCGCCGCTACCGGCTCGACGCCGCCGTCAGCGACGTCTTCGCCGGCGGCGTCGGCAGCGCCGAGAGCAACACCGGCGGAGACGCGTGATTTCCCAGGGGGGCGATATCCACCGGGGGGACGACCCCCCGAACCCCCCGGCTGCGCGGCTCGCCACCTCCTCGCTCCGCTCGCTGGCGCTCGCTGCGCTGCGGGGGCGCGGCGCGCCGGGCATCCCGTTGCGCTCGCTGGCGCTCGCTCC
>NZ_JBEYYT010000522.1:0-5713 GCF_040645715.1 Spirillospora sp. NPDC046719
CGAGGCGGGCCGGCGCGCCGCGCTCGGCGACCTGATCATGTCGCTGCGGGCCGCGGCGACGCCCGGCGCCCGGACGTTCCTGCGCGCGCTCGCCGCGATCGGCCCGTCCGTCGGGCGCACCGCCGCGGGCAAGGCGGCGGACGCGCTGCGCGATCTCCCGGCGGCGCCGTGGGAGGGCTCGCTCGGCCGCGTCGTCCCCGGGCAGGCGTGGCTGATCCAGGAGGGCCCGCTGGACGGCGACCGGCTGGTGTGCGAGTTCCGCTACGAGGACGCGGGCACGGCGGGCATGCACGCGCTGGCGGTCCGGCTGTCCTACGGCGACTCCCCCACCGAGGTCGTGATCGTCGGTGACGTCCCGGCGCTGATGACGGCGGCGCGGCAGGCGATGCAGGCCGAGCTGTGCGTCGTCCAGCCCTACGACGCGGCGGCCGTGGGCGAGCGGCTCCGCACCGCGCTGAACGGCGCGGAACCGCTGCCCGAGGCGTGCTACCCGGCCCTGGCCCTGGCCCGGCACCGCGCCGAACTGCTCGGCCGCGCCCGCTAGCGCGCTGGAGGCAGGGCGCCTGAGGCAGGGCGCCGGGGGCGCTAGCGGCCGAGCGCGCGGTGGCGGCGGACGGCCAGCGGGAAGAACACCGCCGTGATCGCCAGCGGCCACGCGACCGCGAGCAGCGCGCTGTGCCCGGCCGCCCACGAGCCGCTCGACAGCGCGTCCCGCGACGGGTCGCCGAACAGGTCGCGGCACGCGGTGACGGTCGCCGACATCGGGTTCCACTCGGCGACCGCGCCGAGCCAGGCCGGCATGGTGCTCGGCGCGACGAGCGCGCTGGACAGGAACCCGACCGGCCACACCAGGATCTGGATCATCATGACCGACTCGGGGCCCTTGGCGACCAGGCCGAGGTAGATCCCGACCCAGACCAGCGCGAACCGCAGGAGCAGCAGCAGGCCGAGGCCCGCGAGCGCCGCGCCGGCCCCGCCGTGCACGCGCCAGCCGATCAGCACACCGCACACCGCCATGACCGCGAGCACGAGGAGCGCGTCGGCCAGGTCGGCGGCGCCGCGCCCGACGACGACGGCCGACGGCGCCATCGGCATGGCCCGGAACCGGTCGGAGACGCCCCGGGCGGCGTCGACGGCGATCGCGGTGAAGGTGCTCTCGATGCCGAACACCATCGTCATGGCGAACATGCCGGGGACGATGAACGCCCGGTAGTCCCCGCCGGGGACGTCCATCTGGCCGCCGAACAGGTAGCCCATCATCAGCACGACCATCACCGGGAACAGCAGGCTCATGGCGAGCTGCTCGGGGCGCTTCGCCCAGTGCGCGAGGGCGCGCAGGGTGAGCGTCCAGCCGTCGGCGGCCGCCCAGCGCAGCCGCCCGAGCGGGGTGCGCGGGACCTGCGGGACGTACAGGGGCGCCGTCACGCGGAGACCTCCTCGTCGTCGTGCGCCGGCTCGTCGCGGGCCGGCCCTTCGGATCCTGCGGCGGGGCCGCCGGTGAGGTGCAGGAACACCTCGTCCAGGGTGGGGCGGCGCACACCGATGTCGGCGACCCGCACGCCCGCCTCGTCCAGCGCGCGGACGGCGCCGGTGAGCGCGGCGACCGGGTCGGCGACGGGCGCGCCGACCGCCAGGGCGCCGGCGTCCACCTCCGGTTCGGCGCCGGACACCCGGCCGGCGATCGCGGCGGCGGCGCCGAGCGCGCCGGGGTCCTCGACGACGATCCGCAGCCGGTCGCCGCCGAGCCGGGACTTCAGCCGGTCCGGCGCGCCCTCGGCGATCACCCGGCCGCGGTCGATCACCGACACGGCGTCGGCGAGCCGGTCGGCCTCCTCCAGGTACTGCGTGGTGAGGACGACGGTGGTGCCGCCGCCCGCGAGCGCGCGGACCGCGTCCCACACCTCGATGCGGCTGCGCGGGTCGAGGCCGGTGGTGGGCTCGTCGAGGAACAGCACGGCGGGCGCGAGGATCATCCCGGCGGCGAGGTCGAGGCGCCGCCGCATGCCGCCGGAGTACGTCCCGGCGGGGCGGTCGGCGGCGTCGGCGAGCCGGAACCGCTCCAGCAGCTCGTCCGCCCGCCGCCGCGCCCCGCGGACGCCGAGGTGGTGGAGGCGGCCGAACATGACGAGGTTCTGCCGGCCGGTGAGCACCTCGTCGACGGCGGCGTGCTGCCCGACGAGGCCGATCCGGGTCCGGACCAGCTCGGGGGCCCGGACGACGTCGTGCCCGGCGACGGCGGCGCGGCCCCCGTCCGGGCGGGCGAGCGTGGTGAGGACGCGCACGCAGGTGGTCTTGCCCGCGCCGTTGGGGCCGAGCAGGCCGTGCACGGTGCCGGCGGGCACCCGCAGGTCCAGCCCGTCCAGGGCGGCGGTCCCGCCGTAGGTCTTGCGCAGTCCGGCCGCGTCGACCGCGGCCCATTGCTCTGTCATGGGTCTCCCGAAACTCCGTACGCAATACGGATTAACCATCGCGGAGACTATAACGTACGTCGTACAGAGTTTCATCCCTGGGAGGATGCGGGCGTGACGACCGAGTACAGCGGGGGCGGTGACCCGCGGCGCAGCCTGGAGCTCCTGTGGGGCGTGCCCGACCGGCCCAAGCGCGGCCCCAAGCCCAAGCTCAGCGCCGAGCGCATCGTCCGCACCGCGATCGCCCTGGCCGACGCCGAGGGGCTGGACGCGCTGTCCATGCGCCGCATCGCCGACGAGCTCGGCGTCGCGCCGATGTCGATCTACACCTACGTCCCCGGGAAGGCCGAGCTGATCGACGTCATGCTCGACCGCGCCATGGCCGAGCTCACCCCCGCCGACGGCGTGCCGGGCGGCTGGCGGGCCAGGCTCGAGCACATCGCCCGCGACAACTGGGACCTCTACCACCGCCACCCCTGGCTGCTGCACGTCGCCGCCGTCCGCCCGCCCATGGGCCCCGCCGTGTTCGCCAAGTACGAGGCCGAACTGCGCGCCGTCGACGGCATCGGCCTCACCGACCTGGAGATGGACTCCGTCGTCGCGCTCGTCACCGGCTTCGCCGAGAGCTCGGCGCGCGTCTCGGTCAACGCCGCCGAGGCCGAGCGGCGCAGCGGCATGACCGACGCCCAGTGGTGGGAGGCCCTCGCGCCGCTGCTGGAGGAGATCGACACCGGCGGGCAGGACTATCCGCTCAGCTCCCGCGTCGGCACCGCCGCCGGGATGGAGCACAACGCCGCCGTCGCGCCCGCGCACGCCTTCGAGTTCGGCCTCGCGCGCATCCTCGACGGCATCGAGGTCCTTGTGGCCTCCCGCGCCTGACCTCGGCGGCGCAGGCCGGGTCCCCGGCGGCGGTGCTGGGCGCGGGGCTCAGCGGCGGGGGTTGGTGCGGCGGGTCGGCGCCGCCGTGGTGGGGTCCTCGGGCCAGGGATGCTTGGGGTAGCGGCCGCGCAGCTCCGCCCGGACGGCCTTGTAGCCCTCGCGCCAGAACGTCGCGAGGTCCGCGGTGACGGCCGCCGGACGGCCCGCCGGCGACAGCAGGTGCACCACCAGCGGCACCCGCCCGCCCGCGAGCCGGGGCGCCGCGTCCCAGCCGAACAGCTCCTGCAGCTTGACCGCCAGCACCGGCCGCTCGCCGCCGTAGTCCACCCGGATCCGCGACCCCGACGGCACCTCGATCCGCTCCGGCGCGTACTCGTCCAGCCGCGACGCCGCCTCCCACGGCAGCAGCCCCCGCAGCATCGCCGCCACGTCGACCCGCCGCAGGTCCGACCGCCGCCGCGCGCCCGCCAGCCACTCGGGCGCGCGGTCCAGCAGCGCCGCGTCGCCGACCGCCGGCCACGGGTCGCCGAGCGCGCCGTGCAGGAACGCCAGCCGCTCCCGCAGCGCGACGGCCGCCGGAGTCCAGTCCAGCAGCCCGAGACCCTCGGCCCGCACGCCGTCCAGCAGCGCCGCCCGCACCAGCTCCGGGTCGGGGTCGCGCAGCGGCCGCGCGTCCAGCTCGATCGCGCCGAGCCGCTCGACCTGCCGCGCCACCACGTCCCCGTCCCGCCAGGCCACCTCGTCCGCCGTCTCCAGCAGGGGCGCGGCCGCGGCCCGGGCCACGTCCTCGTCGATCACGACGGCCTGCCGCACCCGCGCCGACGCCGACCCCGCCGGGCGGTCGGCCGCCGCCACCGCCAGCCACCGCGCCCGCGCACCGGCCAGCGCCGACCCGTCCGCGAGCACCGCCCCGGTCCCGGACGCCATCAGGTACCCGCCGCCAACCGGCCGCGCCCGCGCCACCCGCTCCGGGAACGCCAGCGCCACCACGCTCCCCGCCACCAGGTCGTCGCCGCCGCGCGCGGGCTCGCCGGGACGGTCCGGACGGTCCGCCGCCGCGGGCAGGGACCTGGCGAGGCGGCGGGTCTCATCGCGCCAGCGGGCGGCGTGGCCGTCGGCGGGCCGGGACCGGCGCCGCAGCGCGCGCCAGGCCGCGGTGAGGTCGTCGCCGGCCGCGCGGGGCGGCGGCTCGGACAGCAGCGCGACGATCTGGGCCGCGTCGCGCGCGCCGACCTCGCGGGCCCCGTCGAGCAGGGCGCGGGCCAGCCGGGGGTGCAGGCCGACGCTCGCCAGCAGCCGCCCGCGCGGGGTGACCCGCCCGTCGCGGACGGCGCCGAGGGCGTGCAGGACGGCGCGGGCGGCGTCCATCGCGGCGGCGGGCGGCGGATCGGGAAGGGCGAGTCCGCTCGCGTCCGGGTCGCCCCAGCACGCGGCCTGGAGCGCGAAGCCGGCGAGGTCGGCCAGCTCGATCTCCGGGCGGGGGCGGGCGGGCAGCCGGTCGTGCTCGGCCCGCGTCCAGCACCGGTAGACGGTGCCGGGCGCCTCACGCCCGGCGCGGCCCGCGCGCTGCTCGGCGGTGGCGCGGGACGCGCGGACGGTGGTGAGCGCGCCGAGCCCGCGGGCGTGGTCGGTGCGCGGCTCGCGGGCCAGGCCCCCGTCCACGACGATCCGCACCCCGGGGACGGTGAGGCTGGACTCGGCGACGGAGGTCGCGAGGACGACGCGGCGCCCCGTGCCGGGCGCGAGGACGGCGTCCTGCACCGCCTGCGGCGCCTGCCCGTGCACCTGCAGCACCTCGGCGGGGACGCCGCCGAGCTGCCCGGCGACGCGGCCGATCTCCCCCACGCCGGGCAGGAAGCACAGCAGGTCGCCGTCGCGTTCGGCGAGCGCGAGTCGGACGGTCGCGGCGACGTGCGCGAGGAGCGCGGGGTCGACGCGCATGCCGTGCGGCGGCGGGACGGGGCGCGGCGGCGGCGCCCACACGACGCCGACGGGGTGCAGCGCGGCCTCGGTCTCCACCACCGGCACGGGGCCGTCGCCGCCGCCGAGGAGCCGGGCCCACGGGCCGGTGTCGGCGGTCGCGGACGCGGCGACCAGGCGCAGGTCGGGGCGGAGGGCCGCGCGGACGTCCAGCAGGAACGCCAGCGCGGTGTCGGCGTCGAGGTGCCGCTCGTGGCACTCGTCGAGGATCACCGTGCCCACGCCGTCGAGGTCGGGATCGTCCTGCAGGCGCTGGAGCAGCACGCCCGTGGTGACGACGTCGACGCGGGAGCCGGGCTTGGACTCTCCCCGGACGATCACGCCGACGCTGCCGCCGACGCGCTCGCCGAGCAGCCACGCCATGCGGCGGGCCGCGGCGCGGGCGGCGAGCCGGCGCGGTTCCAGCACGAGGACCTTGCCCGCCGGCCCCGGGGCCGCTTCGTGGC
>NZ_JBEYYT010000523.1:0-5685 GCF_040645715.1 Spirillospora sp. NPDC046719
TGGGCGGAGCGGACCAGGGAGGCGAAGCCGAACGCGCCGGCCAGGGACAGCACGGCGCCGGCGGCGACGCGGGTGCCGATGCTCTTGGGATCGAACCGCCCCGCGAGGGGCCGATCATCGCCGCCGAGCACGCGCCCACCCTCGTGGTGCTGCGCCACCGCGATCTCGTCGAGCATTCCGCGCGGCGCCGGCTGAATCCGCTGCTGCGGCTCCGGCCGAATCGCCGCACGCAGTATGCGCGGACGCTCCAGGCGGTGCTGGAATGCGGATTCAACGCCTCCGCCGCGGCGGCCCGGCTGCACGTCCACCCGCAGACCGTCCGGCTCCGGCTGCGCAAACTCGACGAATTGTTCGGCCCCGAGATCCACGACCCGTCCCTGCACGTCGAACTGCTGATGGCGCTGCGCCTCTGGCTCGCGACGACCCGCCCCGACGGCCAGCCCGACTGGTTCGAGAACGGCCTCGAGAGCCGGCGCGCATAAACCATCGAATGGGTGAGTACCGTCCCTCGCGATTCCGTCTCCGGTGCAGTTATCCGGCGGTCGCTGAACTGGAATCGTCGGACCGGTGAAAGCGCCGATTCGACCGGAGGGGAACGCCATGAGCGAGACCGTGCCCGACCTCGGGGACGCCGAGCAGCTGAAGGCGATGCTGGAGGACGTCGCCTCGCCCGAGCAACTCCGCGCGCTGCTGGACGCGCCCGGCGTGGACGACGAGACGATCGACGGCTTCATCGCGGCCGTCGGCGCGGAGGACGTCCTGGACAAGGTGTTCGGCCTGATGGGCGAGCACTTCGTCGCCGAGCGCGCCGGGAACGACGGCGGCGTGGTCCGCTGGGACGTCACCGCGCCCGGCGGGACGCTGTCCTACGGCCTGTCGATCCGCGACGGCGCCGCCATCGGCGAGCGCGGCGCACCGGCCGGCCCGAAGGTGACGCTCACCCTGTCGGCGCCGACGCTGCTGCGGCTGTGCGCGGGCCGGCTGA
The DNA here is from genome assembly GCF_040645715.1 of Spirillospora sp. NPDC046719. Classification (NCBI taxonomy): domain Bacteria; kingdom Bacillati; phylum Actinomycetota; class Actinomycetes; order Streptosporangiales; family Thermomonosporaceae; genus Spirillospora; species Spirillospora sp. NPDC046719. The sequence continues at coordinate 986 of NZ_JBEYYT010000523.1, forward strand.
ACGGCGTGGAGGGCTTCATGACCGGCAGGATCAAGCTGGCCGGCGACATGATGTTCGGCGCCAAGCTGCCCGGCTGGTTCGACTACTGACCGGCCCCGCCCGCCGCTCCGGCCCCGCGCCCGGCCTCCGGGCGCGGGGCCGTCCGCGTGCGGCGGGCGTCCGGCGCCGGGGGAGTGAGGCCCATGCTCTCGATCTGCCGGGCGAACTCGGCCTGGATCTCGGCGTGCAGAGAGCGGGCCAGCAGCCCCTGCACCGCCTGCATGCCGATCGGCCGGAGCCGCCGGATCACCTCGCCGACCTCGCGGACGTCCCGGTTCCCGGACCGCGCGTCCAGCCCGGCGTGCTCCACGGTCAGCCGGACGAACTGGCGGGCGATGGCGTCCACGTCGCCGCGCAGCCGGCCGGCGATCTCGAAGACGGCCTCCAGCTCGATGCCCGCCTCGACGAGCTCCGCGCCGACCTCCAGCAGCCGCGGGCTCGGCACCTCGTACTCCTCGCCCGTCCACCGGATGAACTCCAGCTCCTCCGCCCGCCCCAGCTTCGGATAGTCGGCGGGCGTCTTGCCCTTGAGCGCGTCCTCCGGGATCTCCGGGTAGAACCGCCGCACGACCTGCGCGAGCGTCATCCGCGCCGGCTCCTCGTCCGACCACGGGTCGTGGATGACCCGCTCCAGGCCGAGCAGGTCGGCGAGGTTGTGGCCGCGCTCCCACGCCGACAGCATCTCGCCGATGCTGGCCAGCGTGTAGCCGCGGTCCTTGAGCCGGGCGATGAGGTGGATCCGCGCCAGGTGGCTGTCGTCGTAGAAGCCGACCCTGCCCTTCATCCGGGGCGGCGGGAGCAGGCCGCGCTCCTGGAAGCCGCGCACGTGCCGGACCGTGGTGCCGGCCGCGCGCGCCAGGTCGTCGATTCGGAAGTCAGCCATGCCCGTCTCTTCGAGTCGGCGGTCGAGCTCCTCATCGTACTCACAAACGCTGGCGCGGTTATCCGCGGTCCATTGAGTCATGGACCGCGGATCCACGGCACATTGCGCGCGGTCGAGACGTTGCGCGCGGTCGAGACGGGTCAGCCGAGCGCGACCACGGCCTCGGCGGTGTACGTCAGGAACGTGAACGTCTCCTGCAGGTAGAGCCGGACGCTCGTCGCGTCGTGGGACTCGTAGCCGACCGACAGGTCCTGCCCGACGCGCAGCTCGAAGTCGCCGCCCCGGGTGGACAGCAGGAACGCGCCGGTGATCGCGGGCGCCCAGACGATGTCGCCGCTGACCAGCCGGGCCAGGTGCTCGTGGATCGGGTAGCCGTGGTCGGAGGTCTCGTTCACCGCCGTGTAGGCGTCCGCGCTGAGCGCCAGCGAGTACGGGCCGTCCACGCCCGCCAGCCGCAGCGCCGTCACCGCCCGCGCGACCGCGTTCGGGTACTCGCGCGGCTCGTCCGGCAGCGCGATCGCCGGGTTGGCGGACGCGGCGCGCAGCCCCTCGATGCCGGCCGCGGCGTACCCCTCGAAGATCGCGCGGTCCTCGGCGCGGGCGATCAGCCGGGCGGCGTCCTTGGCGGGCTGCCAGTCCGGGTCCTTCGCGCCGCGCTCCACGTCGTCGACGTCCCGCCGGTCCACGGTGAACGGCACCCGCAGCTCCACCAGCGGCCGCGCCCGCCGCACGTGCGCCGCCACGCCCTCGGCGGGCGCGTCGATCGGGTCGAGGTGCCCGGTGGTGACGGCCGCGAGCGCCACGCCGCCCGGCTCCGGCACGTCCACCAGCCGCCGCCCGGCGAGGTTGCGGGTGACGGTGCGGCGGATCTCCGCCTCCAGGTCGTCCCACGCGGCGGCGGAGATCGGGGCCAGTTCGCGGTGCAGGTTGTTCAAGGTGCGCTCCTCTTCAGGTCGCCGATGCCCAGGGATCCGTCGTCGCTGGGAAGCGGGGGCGGGTCGTCGAGAAAGTCGGCCGTCGGGACGTGGAACAGCGTCCCGGTCACGGCGGTCGAGAAGTCGAGCAGCCGGTCGTGGACGCCGGGCGGGTCGCCGAGGAACATGTTCCGCAGCATCTGCTCGGTGACCTCCGGGGTGGCGGAGTAGCCGATGAAGTAGGTGCCGAACTCGCCGTCGCGCAGGTTCCCGAACGGCATGTTGTCGCGCAGGATCTCCCGCTCCTCGCCGTCCGGGCCCGTGATCGAGGTGAGCGCGACGTGCGCGCCGGGGGCCTTCATCCCGTCGGGGATCTCGATGTCGGACAGCTTGCGGCGGCCGACCGCATCCTCCTGCTGCTCGACCGTGAGAGCGTTCCACGCCCGCATGTCGTGCAGGTACTTCTGGACGATCACGTAGCTGCCGCCGGCGAACCCCGGGTCCTCGTCGCCGATGACGACGGCGGCGCGGGCGTCCTCGCCGGTCGGGTTCTCGGTGCCGTCGACGAAGCCGAGCAGGTCGCGCTGCTCGAAGTAGCGGAAGCCGTGCACCTCGTCCCGGACGGTGACGGCCCCCGCCAGCCGCTCCATGATCTGCGCGGCCAGCTCGAAGCAGAGGTCCATCTGGTGCGCGCGGATGTGGAACAGCAGGTCGCCGGGCGTGGCCGGGGCGGTGTGCACGTCGCCGCGCAGCGCGGCGAACGGGTGCAGCTCCGCGGGGCGCGGGCCGGAGAACAGCCGGTCCCAGGCGTCCGAGCCGATGCCGGTGACGCAGGTCAGGCCGCCGCCCGGCACCCGGAAGCCGACCGCGCGGACGAGCCCGGCGAGGTCGGGGAGCAGCTCGGCGACCACGGGCTCGCCGCCGGGGTCGACGGTCACCACGAGGAAGATCGCCGAGCCGGTCAGCGGCCCGAGCACCTGCTGGGACGCGCCGGCGCGGGGGGCGCTCACCGGCGGGCCCGCGCGGGCCGGGACGGACGTGTCATGGCCGACTCCTGACGTGGTCGCGGTCTGCGGCTCACCATTATCCGGTGCGGGTCGGGCGAGCCGGACGGCAGGTGTCTGCATTGTCCATGTTTGTCCTGTGACCTGCGGGAAGGGCGGACGGGAACAGGCCCCGCGAGGGAGGAGCAGAGCCATGAGGGCAGTGGTCTGGCACGACGTCGGCGAGATCAGCCTGGACGAGGTGCCCGACCCGGCCGTCCGCGACCCCGAGGACGCGGTCGTCCGGATCACCGCCAGCGCGATCTGCGGGACGGACCTGCACTTCGTCAGGGGCACGATGCCCGGCATGGAGCCGGGCACGGTCCTCGGCCACGAGGCCGTCGGCGTGGTCGAGGAGGTCGGGCGGGACGTCCGCAACTTCGTGCCCGGCGACCGCGTCGTCATCCCGTCCACGATCGGCTGCGGCCGGTGCTCGTACTGCCGCGCCGGGTACTACGCCCAGTGCGACGTCGCCAACCCGAACGGCCCGTCCGCCGGCTCGTCGTTCTACGGGGGGCCCCGGTCGACCGGCCCGTTCGACGGCCTGCAGGCCGAGTACGCGCGCGTCCCGTACGCGCACACCAACCTCGTCGCCATCCCGCCCGGCGTCACCGACGAGCAGGCGCTGATGGTCAGCGACATCCTGCCGACCGGCTGGTTCGGCGCGCGGCTCGCCGAGGTCGGGCCCGGCGACACCGTCGCGGTGCTCGGCGCGGGCCCGGTCGGGCAGCTCGCCGTGCTGTCGGCGCGGATCCAGGGCGCCGGCCGGGTGTTCGTCGTGGACGGGCACGCCGACCGGCTGGAGACGGCCCGGCTGCAGAACGCCGAGACCATCGACTTCAACACCGAGGACCCGGTCGCGGCCGTCACCGACATGACCGGCGGCATCGGCGCGGACCGCGTGATCGACGCGGTCGGCGTGGACGCCGAGAGCCCCGCCAGCGGCCCCGCCGCCGAGGCGATCACCAAGGAGGAGCGGCGCGAGTTCGAGCGCGAGCAGGCGCAGGCCGCGCCGCGCACCGGCCAGCACGGCGCGCAGTGGCGCCCCGGCGACGCGCCCGGCGAGGCGCTCCGCTGGGCGGTGGACATGGTCGCCAAGGCCGGCACCATCGGGATCGTCGGGGTCTACCCGCCGCACTTCACGAGCTTCCCGCTGGGCCTGGCGATGAACCGGAACCTGACCGTCAAGGCGGGCAACTGCAACCACCGCCGGTACGTGCCGGGGCTGCTCAGCCGCATCGCCAAGGGCGGCGCCGACCCGACCACGATCCTCACCCAGCAGGCCCGCCTGCCCGGGGTCATCGAGGCCTACGAGGCGTTCGACCGGCGCGAGCCCGGCTGGACGAAGGTGGCGCTGGAGGTCGCTGGATGACGGCCGGCCGCGACAGGGGGGAGCACACCATGAAGATCGCCGACACGAGACGGGTCGAGCAGCTGCTGGGGGACCTCGCCTTCCCGGCCAGCAAGGAGAGGATCGTCGAGCACGCGCACGCCGAGCGCCCGCTGAGCGAGGAGGAGCGGGTGCTGTCGTCGCTGCCGCTCGGCACCTACGGCAGCGCGGCGGAGGTGCTGCGCTCGCTGCCGGTCGACCCCGACCCGGACCGCACCCCGGCGGAGCAGGCCTACCAGCGGCGGCACCACAACAAGCCGGGCCTCGCCGAGCACATGCGCGACACCGAGCGCCCGCCCGTCCAGGACGAGCTCGGCGACGAGGGCCCCCACTGGCACCCCTGACCCGCCGCCCGTGAGCCGCCACCACCGCGCGGCGGCCCGGTAAGGCGCCGCGCCCGCGCTCACCGGCCCGCGCTCACCGGCCCGCGC
>NZ_JBEYYT010000524.1:0-5676 GCF_040645715.1 Spirillospora sp. NPDC046719
CCCACCGGGACGGGCCCTTCAACGTCCCCGGTGATGCAACGGGATCAGCAGGGGAGCTCGCACCACCGCAGGGCAGCAGATGATCGTCCGTAAGCCGAACCGGCGACGACCGGAACGTTGCGATCGCGTGCGAAGCCAAGTTCGAGCTTGCGAGAACTTGATCGCGCAGCGAGCCCCCGGGCGAGTCGGAGCGATGCGGCGATCGCCGCAGGGCCCGCCGAAGGAAGGCGCCCCAGCGCCTGACGCCAAGGGCCCTGCAGAAAAAACAGAGGAGGGCTTCCGCCACTCGGGGGCAATGGCGGAAGCCCTCGATAGGTCTTCGTGTGGGGCGTCTCAGACGTTACGGGTTTCAACCGAATTTTTCTCACGAATCCGGCACGCGCCCGTCTTCGCAGGTCAGCGGCCTGACGCCAAGGGCCCTGCAGTGAACTCAGCCGGGTGTCGCGGGGGCGGTGCTGGTGGGGGTTGGGGTGCCGTCCACGACGCCGTGGTCGAGTTGGACCTTGGGTTCGAGCCAGGGGAAGACGCCCCACCAGAGGACGGCGGCGACGACGGCGACCAGGGCCAGGGCGATGCCGGTCTTGGCGGGCCAGGTGCCGGGGAGGTGGCGCCAGATCCAGGCGTACACGGTGTCTCCTACCTTCCGGCGGCGGTGGACGGGGCGCCGGGCTTGACGCGGGTCACGGCGGACGTCAGCTCACCGAAGATGATCATCCGCTTGGCGGCGGAGTACTTCGGGTGGCAGGTGGTGAGGGTGATCATCCGGTCGGTGGGCCGGCGGCCGGGGTGGAACGGGACCGGGGCGGTGACGTCGACCTCGGTGGGCTTGACGATCCTGCGGTCGGTGACCTTGTAGACGTACTGGTCGTCGCGGGTGTCGATGAGGATCTCGTCGCCGCGGTCGAGCTCGCCGAGCTTGTTGAAGGGCGCGGAGTAGGTCGTCCGGTGGCCGGAGACGACGAAGTTGCCGACCTGGCCGGGCAGCGCGGTGCCGGGGTAGTGGCCGGGTCCCTTGCGCAGGTCGGAGACGCCGACGCCCTCAATGATCACGTAGTGGTACTTCGTCCCGAACTTCGGGATGCGGATCATGGCCAGGCCGTTGCCGAGCCGGACCTTCTCGGTGGTGACCTTGGGCGCCTGCCAGGACTTCAGCATCTGCTTGCCGAGCCGGTCCTGCTGGGCGCTGGTGTACTGGCCGGTGCCCCACAGCTCGTAGGTGACGAACAGCATCACGATGACGCCGGCGGTGATGCACAGCTCGCCGAGGCCACGGATCACCAACCGCACCGCGCGTCCCCCTCCCGAGGTTCAGTGGGCGCCTGCCGGCGCCTCCGTCGGCACCGTAGCGTGCTTCATGGTCACGTTGCCGGTGTAGGCGGGAAGGACGGCGCGCGCGAGCGTGCGCACGGAGTAGCCGAGCCCGTAGGCGCGGACGTACTTGCGGTAGATCGCGATGTCGCGGGACGCGGCGAGGGCGGCGTGCAGGCGGGCGGGGTCGCCGGCGGCGGTGATCCGGAAGGGCGGCGAGTACACGACGCCCTGGAGGATGAGGGTGTTGCCGACGCACCGGACGGCACTGGTGGCGATCACCCGCTGGTCCATGATCTGCATGGCGCGGGCGCCGCCGGCCCAGAGCGCGTTGACGACGGCCTGGACGTCGCTCTGGTGGACGACGAGGTCGTCGGGGCGGACGCCGGACGGGAGGCCGCCGGACGGCTGCGGCGCGTCGTCCAGGGACACCCGGACGGCGGGGCCGGTGTAGGCGGTGAAGCCGGCGGCGGGGGCGAGCCGGTCGGCGTCGCCCTGGGCCTGCTTCACGCGGGCGTCGGTGCGGCCGGCGGCGCGGGAGAGGGCGTCGACGTCGCGGCGCAGCCGCCGGTAGTCGGCGCGTTCTCGGCGGCTGTCGCGCTGCTCGTCGCCGATGAGGTCGGTGACGCGGGTGCGGCCCTCGTCGCGCAGGCTGGTGCCGCGGGCCGTGCTCGCGCTCGCCGCGAACAGGGTTCCCGCGAGGAGCGTCAGAGCTGGGATGATGCTTCCCCACGCCGAACGCCGTACCCTCATCATCCAGAACTGCTCATCAGACAGTGCTCACCAGCGACTACGCTAACCGACAAACCACCCATGCGCGGTCCGGCGCTCCGGCCGCCGGGCGCTCGAGGAGATCGATCCCACCGTGGCCAAGTCCAAAGTGCGCAAGAAGGCCGTTTACACGCCCCCGCAGAAGTCGAAGGCGCCGGAGGTCAGCCCGCGCTGGCTGGTCCCGACGATGGTCGCGCTGTGGCTGATCGGCCTGGCCTGGATCGCGGTCTTCTACGTGACGGCCAGCACCGGCACGAACGTGCCGTTCATGTCCGACCTGCACAACTGGAACCTGGGGATCGGCTTCGTGGCGATCATCCTGGGCGTGGTGCTGTCGACGCGCTGGCGCTGATCCGGGCTGGATACCCGCTTTCGCGGCGCACGAATCCACGAAAGTTATCCACAGGTTGGGGATCCCTGGCCGGGGCTTTCCCCAGGTTTTCCACAGGCCGGGTACCGAACGGTCTTCGGAGGCCCGCCGCGGTCCACGGAAGAGCCGCCCGCACCCCCGAGGGGCACGGGCGGCTTCCGCGCGCCCAGGGGCCGTCCTGCGGCCCTCAGGTCAGCGCCAGCGTCTTGACCGTCACCAGGACCGCCAGCGCCACGAACGTGACCGCCGGCACCCCGATGTGCAGCAGCCGCCGCTGCGCCGCCGGCGCGTACGCGTACGCCAGCGCGATCAGCGCGCCGACGACGAGCCCGCCGACGTGCCCCTCCCAGGAGATCCCCTTCACCGAGAAGGTGATCGCCAGGTTGATCACCAGCAGGAACAGGATCGGGCCGGCGGGCGCGCCCAGCCGGCGGCCGATCACGAAGTACGCCCCGAACAGGCCGAAGATGGCCCCGGACGCCCCCACCGCCGCGCCGCTCGGGTCGACCAGGTACAGCAGCACCGAGCCGCCCAGCCCCGACAGCAGGTACAGCGCCAGGTAGCGCCACCGGCCGAGGACCTGCTCCAGCGCCGGCCCCACCGCGTACAGCGCCCACATGTTGAACAGGATGTGGGTGAAGCCGAACGACCCCCCGCGCTCGTGCAGGAACATCGTCGTGACCAGCCGGTACCACTGCCCCCCGGCGACCCCGATGACCTCCCCGTCCGGCTGCACCCACCGGCCCAGCATCATGAAGTCCGTGACGACGCGCATCGACGCCAGCTCGGCGAGGTACACCGCGATGCACAGGCCGATCAGCGTGTACGTGACGACGGGGACCGTCGACACCGGGCCGCGCGCGCCCAGCACCGTTCGCGGGGCGGTGCTGCGCCCGCCGCGGTTCCCGCCGGCGACGCACTCGACGCACTGGTGCCCCACCGCCGCGTCCCGCATGCAGTCGGGGCAGATGTAGCGGTCGCACCGCGTGCAGCGGACATGGCTCTCCCGCCCCGGATGCCGGTAGCAGGTCGGCACCGAGGTCTCGGGCGCGGGACTTTGTTCTGTGCTCATCCGGTCTCCGTCGGGCCGTGGCGGGGTTTCACCCGGCGCTGGGTCTCACCCAGGGAAACGACTAACGCCGCTCGATCGTCACCGATTCGATGACGACGTCCTCCTGGGGACGGTCCATCCTGCCGGTCGGGACGGTGCTGATCCGGTCGACCACGTCGGTGCCCTCGACGACCTTGCCGAAGATGGTGTGGCGGCCGGTCAGGTGCTGCACCTGCCCGATGTTGTCGGTGGTGATGAAGAACTGCGAGCCGTTGGTGCCGGGCCCGGCGTTCGCCATCGCCAGCAGGTACGGCTTGTTGAACTTCAGGTCCGGGTGGAACTCGTCCTTGAACTTGTAGCCCGGGCCGCCGGTGCCGGTGCCCAGCGGGTCACCGCCCTGGATCATGAAGCCCGGGATGACCCGGTGGAAGATCGTGCCGTTGTACAGCGGCGCCTCGGACTTGGCCCCGGTGCTCGGGTCCGTCCAGACGCGCTTGCCCTCCGCCAGCTCGGTGAAGTTCGCCACCGTCTCCGGCGCCTGCTCCGGGTACAGCTGGATCACGATCTTGCCGAGCGACGTGGTGAGCGTCGCGAAGGTCTCGTTGGCCACGCTGGCCGCCTCCTCGTGAAGTGGATTTTCCGTGCGTTCCTCGGGTCCCGGCCAGGCCCGGATCCGTCACCGTCCGTGATCGGCCGATCGCGCGCGACGGGTTTACCTTCCGGCTCTCGGGAAGGCTGCCTGACAGGACCTCGCAAACAGGGAGGTTAGCGTGTCCCTAATGATTAGTATCCGCCGGAAGCCGCAGGACGAGATGCTCACGCGGCTGAGCCGCGTCCAGGAAGCGGCCCGCCAGGGCGCCGGACGCGCCCAGGAGGGCGCTTCGGCCATGGCGGAGCGGATGATGCCGGCCGCCCAGGACCAGCTGATGGTCGTGCGCGGCTGGAGCGCGCCGCGGCTGCGGATGGCGGCCCAGTACGTGGAGACCGGGCTCGCCCCGCGGGTGAGCGCGTTCCTCGGCGACGTCGCCCAGCGGGTGGAGCCGCCGAAGGCCAAGCCGCGGCGCGGCGCCATGATGGCGATGATGGGCGTGGTGGCGGCCGCCGGGATGGCCGGCATCGTGCTGACCAAGCGCGACGCCATGCGCGACATGGCCGGGGGTTCCGGGGAGAGCGGGGAGGCCGTGTCGGCCGACTCGATGACGGTCTCCGGGTCCGACGTCGACGGCCAGGTCCACTCGCACTGACCGTCCGCCCGTCCGCGCGAGCGCGGGGCCCGTGCCGGACCGCCGGCCGGGCCCCGCCTCATGCGGCCCGCACGTCATGCGGTCCTCGCGTTCCACCGTTTCCTACCAACCGGTACGGTGAACGCCATGTCGCCGAATCCGCGCTCCATGGCGCAGCGTCTGGCCGGCCGGGCCAGGGACCGGGCCCGCCGCGGGCTGCACACGGCGGTGCACGCCGGCTGGCAGTGGATCCAGCGGCAGGGCGAGATCACCCCGCACACGCCGGGCCGGCGCCGCTTCGCCTACCTCGGCGAGGGCGCCTGCATCGGCTTCCCGGTCGGCGCGATCTACGGCGAGCCGTGGATCTCGATCGGCGACCACACGCTCGTCGGCACGCACGTGACGATCTCGGCGGGCTTCGTCCCCGGGCTCGACCTCGGCCCGGACGTCATCGTGAAGATCGGGTCGAGCTGCTCGCTCGGCCGCGGCACGCACATCGTCGGGCACCAGTCCATCGAGATCGGCAACGACGTCTTCACGGGCCCGAACGTCTACATCACCGACCAGAACCACACCTACGGCGACGTCGCGGTGCCCATTGGCCGGCAGTGGCCGGAGAACAACCCGGTGGTGATCGGCGACGGCTGCTGGATCGGCACCGGCGCGATCATCCTGCCCGGGACGCGGCTCGGCCGGAACGTCGCCGTGGCGGGCGGCGCGGTCGTCCGCGGCGAGTTCCCCGACCATGCGGTCATCGGCGGCGTGCCCGCCAAGGTGCTGCGCAGCTACGACGCGGAGAACGGCTGGCAGCCGCCGCTGCGCAACAGCCCGCTGATGTCGCTGGACGAGCTCGCCGCCCTCTCCGTCGACGGCCTGGAGGGCCTCCAGCTCCTCCAGGACAAGCTCCGCGAGGAAGCCGGCTAGCAAGAGGCTGGGGAAGGCCCCCGGACACG
>NZ_JBEYYT010000525.1:0-5655 GCF_040645715.1 Spirillospora sp. NPDC046719
GCGCCGGTGGCGGCCGTCACGCGTCCTCCAGGCGGCGCACGGCGAGCTCGGCCAGCAGCGCCGCCGCGTCGGGCAGGACGGCGTCGTCGTAGGCGGCCTGCGGGGAGTGGTTCATCGGCGCGGTGGCCGGCTCGCGGTCGGCGGGGCAGGCGCCGAGCCCGATGAACGCGCCGGGGACCTGCTGGAGGACGAACGAGAAGTCCTCGGAGCCGGCCATCGGGCGCGGGACGTCGAAGACGCGCCCGTCGCCGAACAGGTCGCGGGCGGTGCCCAGCGCGAACGCGGCCTCGTCCGGGGCGTTGACGGTGACGGGGTACTGCTCGACGTAGTCGATCTCGGCCTCGACGCCGTGGGCGGCGGCGATCCCGCGCACGGTCCGCTCGACGCCCGCGCGGACCCTGCGGTGCGCCTCCTCGGAGAACGACCGGACGGTGACGTCCATCGACGCGGTCTCGGGGATGACGTTCCCGGCCGTCCCGGCGTGGATCGAGCCGACGGTGACCACGGCCGGGTCGAAGATGTCCAGCTCGCGGGTGACCATCGTCTGGAGCGCGCCGACCATCGCGGCGAGCGCGGGCACCGGGTCCTTGGCGGCGTGCGGCGACGAGCCGTGCCCGCCCTCGCCGCGCACGATCACGTTGACCGCGTCGGACGCGGCCATCGCCGTCCCGCCGCGGCTGACGACGGTGCCGCGCGGCAGCGCGGTGGAGAACACGTGCAGGGCGTAGGCGGCGACGGCGCGCTCCCCCGCCGCGTCCAGCACCCCCTCGTCGATCATGATCTTGGCGCCGCCCATGCCCTCCTCGCCGGGCTGGAACATCAGCACCACGTCGCCGGCCAGCCGCTCGCGGCGCGCGGCGAGCAGCTTCGCGGCGCCGACGAGGCCCGCGACGTGCAGGTCGTGCCCGCAGGCGTGCATGCGGCCGGGAATCGTCGAGGCGTAGTCGAGGCCGGTGTCCTCCTGGACGGGGAGCGCGTCCATGTCGCCGCGCAGCAGCACGGCGGGCCGGCGGCCGTCCGCGCGGGCGGCGCCGCCGCGCAGCACGGCGGTGACCGAGCTGAGGCCCTTGCCGGTGGTGATCTCCAGCGGCAGCCCGTCCAGCGCGGCGAGGACCTTCTCCTGGGTGCGCGGCAGGTCGAGGCCGAGCTCCGGCTCGCGGTGCAGGGCGCGGCGCAGTTCGGTCAGTTCTTCCCGCAGGTCAGCGGCATCGTCACAGACAGACATGGGGGTATGGTGCGGAAGCGGACCCTTTCCGCCCGGCTTCTGCCGGTATCCACCGCGAGAGGCCGCCCGGATGCCGACATCGACCACCCTCGACGAGCTGGACCACCTGCTCGTCACCGCGCTGCAGACCGCCCCGCGCGCCGACTGGCGGCGGATCGGCGCCGCGATCGGCGTGGACGCCTCCACCGCCGCGCGCCGCTGGGCGCGGCTGACCGGGGCGGGGCTGGCCTGGCTGGCGTGCTTCCCGGCCGCGGTCGACTGGCTGACCCCGGTGGTGGCGTTCATCGAGATCGACTGCGTGCCGGGCCGGCTGCACGCGGTGGCCGCGGAGATCGCCGAGGACCCGCACGTGTTCAACCTGGAGCACGTCACCGGCGGCCGGGACCTGCTCATGACCGTGGTGGTCCGCGACAACGCGGAGCTCGCCCGCTATGTCGGCTTCCGGCTCGGCCGGCTGGACGGCGTCGCCGCGACCCGCACGCAGATCGCCACCACCCTGCACTCCGAGGGCAGCCGCTGGCGGCTCGACCGGCTCGGCCGCGAGCAGCGGGACCTGCTGGCGCGCGACCGCCCCCGCGGCCCGGGCGAGATGGGCGGGTGGGCGCTGCGCGCCGAGGACCAGGAGCTCGCGCGGCTGCTGGTGGAGGACTGCCGGCAGCCCGTCGCGCGGCTCGCCGAGCGCACCGGCCTCAGCCCGACCACCGTGCGGCGCCGCCTCGCCCGGATGCACGGCGGCGGCGCGCTGATGTACCGGTGCGAGGTCGCGCGGTTCCTGTCCGGCTGGCCGGTGACGGTGTACCTGTGGGGCGCGGCGCCGCCCGACGAGGTGGCGCGGCTCGCGGCCCTGCTCGCCGGGCTCCGCGAGACCCGGATGTGCGCGTCGCTGACCGGGTCGGACAACGTGCTGTTCGCGGTGTGGCTGCGGTCGGTGGAGCGCGTCCAGTCGTTCGAGACGGCGCTGCGGCGGCGCTTCCCGCAGCTGACGATCACGGACCGGGCGGTCGCGCTCTGGCAGGTGAAGCTCGCCGGCCAGCTGCTCGACCCGCAGGGCCGGCACCTGCGCACCGTCCCGTTCTGGACGTGGGACGACCCCGGCACCGAGGACGCGCTCGGCGACCTCGTCGCGCGGCTGCGCGAAGGGCCCGGCCCGTCCGGCGCCACCCCCTGACGGGCGTCGTCGTTTATCGTGGTCTACCGTCCGCCACGCGCCCCGTCCCGTCCCGCCGCGGCGGGACGCGCGAGCCTGCGCCGTGCGCGGCCTGGCCAGGGAACTCCATGAGAAAGGCGGGGGCGTGACTCAGCGACGACCGCGGCTCTCGACCGACGACCCGGCGACGGAGGAACCGGCGGGCGGCGGCACGGGAGAGGTGCCGGACGACGTCACCGCCGCCGTGGAGCGGGTGCTGAGCGCGGCCGCGCTGCTGTGGAGCCGCGCCGACCAGGGCCTGGAGCCGGCGGTGTCGCCGATCCAGCTGCGCGCCGTGGAGGCGATCGCCCGGTTCGGCCGGCCGAACCTCGGCCGGCTCGCCGAGGAGCTCGGCGCGATCCCGTCGTCCGCGAGCCGGCTGTGCGACCGGCTGGAGGCGGCGGGCCTGGTGGTGCGGGAGAACGCGGTCGCCGACCGGCGGGAGATCATCGTCCGGCTGAGCAAGCAGGGCGAGCGGCTGTACTCGGAGCTGACCCGGCGCCGCCGGGAGGCGGTGCGCGAGGTGCTCGCGCAGCTGTCGCCCGCGTCCCGGGGGCGGCTGATCGACGCGCTCACCGAGTTCGACATGGCGCGCGAGCGGCAGGACGCGGGCGCGTCCGAGGCGCTCGGCTCGCGGACGGCCTGACCCCGCCGCCCGCGTCCCGCTCCCGCGCGCGCCGCCCCGCCGCACGCGCCGCCCGCAAGTACCGGAGGGAATTCCGGTGCTCCTCGACATCAAGTATTTGCCATGTGGCAAGCTTTTTGGCAGTCTTCCCCTGCGGTTCCCCGTCCCGGTCCGGACGGGCTGCGGAGGAACCATGCCCCCGGGAGGTGGACGGCCCGGACAACGAGATGGGGTCGCAATGAGCACGCACGGCCGCGCGGCCGAGGTCGAACGGGCGCTGCGCACCGCCCCGGCGCATGCGCTCCCGGAGACGCTGGCCGCCCTCCTCCAGCGGGAGCTCCCGCGGATCCGCGGCGCCCGCCTGCTGGTGAACGACTACCACTCGCGCATCCTGCTCCCCGTCGAGCCCTTCCCCACCGCGCCGGGGGGGCGCCGCCGGGGGGGGGCCGGGGCCCCCCCCACGCACCCCGGCGCCCCCGCGGGACGCGCGTTCGTCTCCCGGCGGCCCGTCGTCGAGCCCGTCCCCGCGGACGGCTCCGAAGCGCCGGACGGCATGGACGCCCGGGTGTACTCCCCGGTCACCGCGCGGGGCGAGCGGCTCGGCGTCCTGGAGTTCGGGTCGGCGGGCGGCGACTGGGACGACGGCGAGCTGGCCGAGCTGGCGGAGATCGGCGCGGTGTTCGGGTCGGCGCTGCGGGTCGCGTGGAACCACACCGACCGGTACGAGCGGGCCCGGCGCAGCCAGCGGCTCACGCTCGCGGCCGAGCTGCAGTGGCAGCTGCTGCCCGGGCACGCCTGCACCGGCGACGGCTACACCCTCGCCGGGCACCTGGAGCCCGCCTACTCGATCGGCGGCGACAACTTCGACTGGTCCGCCGAGCACGACCACCTCGCGCTGACCGTCACCAACGGGTCGGGCACCGGCATCCAGGCGGCGCTGCTGACGTCGCTGACGGTCGGGGCGCTGCGCAACGCGCGCCGGTCCGGCGCCGACATCGGCGAGCAGGCGAGCCTGGCCAACGACATGGTGCACGTCCGCTACGGCGGGCGGGAGTTCACCGAGACGCTGGTGATGCGGATCGACCTGGCCGACGGCATGGTGCACGTCATCGACGCGGGCTCGCCGCGGATCCTGCGGATGCGCGGCGCCGAGGTGGCGCGCGTCCCGCTGGAGCAGCAGCTGCCGCTCGGCATGTTCCCCGACACCGAGTACCGGCCGCAGCGGTTCCGGCTGGAGCCCGGCGACCGGCTCGTCATCGTCAGCGACGGGGTGTTCTCCGCGCGGTCCGCGCGCGGCGAGTTCGGCACGCACGCGCTGGAGCAGGCGACCCGCCGCAGCCGCCTGCAGGACGCGGTGGAGGTGCCGCTGACCATCGTGAGCGAGCTGATCGAGCACCACGAGGGCGCCGACCTCGCCGACGACGCCGTGGTGGTCTGCCTGGACTGGCACGGCCCCGCCGCGCGACCCGCCGCCGAGCCGGAGTAACCTCCCGCTTACCCGAGCGAGGAGGCGCGATGGACGGGCTGGACGCGATGGAGACCGTGCGGGCGGCCGACGGCATCATCCACGACGTGGGCGCGGCGTGGATGCTCGACCCGGCGACACCGGAGCGCGGGAAGCGCGCCGGATACGGCAACCCGTTCGCCTTCTACTTCGCGGGCCGCGGCGGGGTCCTCGGGGACGTCGACGCCGGCGTGGTGTCCGCCGCGATGGGCTGGTTCCCGCCGCAGGTCGTCCGGCTCTTCTGGGACGAGGGCGTCGCGGTCGCCGGGGCGCGCGAGGCCGCCCGGCGGTACGCGGTGACGTGCGCGGAATGGGGCCGCGACCACATCGGCGACGCCGGCGGCGAGCGGCTGTGCGAGCTGGCCGGCCGCGTCGTCGAGGCCGCCGAGGGCTCGGGGCTGCCGCTGTTCTGCGGGTGGCGCGCCGAGCCGCTGGTCGACGACGTCCCGGGCCGCACCGCGCAGCTCGTGCACGTGCTGCGGGAGTGGCGCGGCGCGCTGCACCTGGTGGCGACGACGGCCGCCGGGCTCGCGCCGCTCGAGGCCGTGCTCGCCGGCTCCGACGAGGGCCGGGCGCGCTTCCTCGGCTGGCGCGGCGACCTCCCCGACTGCTCCGGGCTCAAGGGGCGCCGCGCGGAGGCGGAGGAGACCACCGACCGGCTCGCCGCCGCCGTGTACGAGCGGGCGCTGTCGCCCGCCGAGCGCGCCGAGTTCGCGGAGCTCGTCCGCGCGGTCGGCGCCGCCGCCCTGGGCTGAGCCCCGCCGGGCACCGGACCGGGCGCCGGGCTGGGCGCCGAGCCGAGCGCTGAGGCGAGCGCTGGGCGCCGAGCCGAGCGCTGAGGCGAGCGCTGGGCGCCGAGCCGAGCGCCGAGCTGGGCGCCGAGCCGAGCGCTGCGCCGACGCGCTGGGGCGAGCCCTGGGCCGACGCGCTTTTTGTCGTCCGGGGCACAAGAACCGTCCGGCGATTGTGTCAGCGGGCGACTGTCGCGGCGGCGGGGCGGCGTTCATTGTTGCCCCGTATCCGTCCGCGTCCGGAAGGAGAACGTGATGGGGCGACCACCCCACCCCGTCGTTCGCCGCCCGTCGCGCCGGCTCGGCGGGCGCGCCGGGGGGGGC
>NZ_JBEYYT010000526.1:0-5629 GCF_040645715.1 Spirillospora sp. NPDC046719
CCGCGGGCGGCCCGGACGGGCGCGCGACGGCGGCGCGCCACCGGTCCAGGCGGGCCTGCGCGGCGCGCAGCTCCGCGTCCGTCCACTCCCAGTCGGACCGGTAGTGGTGGGCCATCAGCGCCAGCCGCACCGCCATCGGGTCGACGCCCGCCTCGCGGAGCTTCGACACGAACACCAGGTTCCCGCGCGACTTCGACATCTTCTCGCCGTGCAGGCCCACCATGCCGGCGTGCACGTAGGCGCGGGCGTGCGGGGACTCCCCCGTCGCGACCTGCGCGTGCGAGGCGCCCATCTCGTGGTGCGGGAACGCCAGGTCCGACCCGCCGCCCTCCACGTCGAAGCCCATGCCGAGGTACTCGACGGAGATCGCCGAGCACTCCACGTGCCAGCCGGGGCGGCCCTCCCCGAACGGGGAGTCCCAGCCGGGCTCCCCCGGCCGCTTCGCCATCCACACCAGCGCGTCCAACGGGTCGCGCTTGCCGGGCCGGTCCGGGTCGCCGCCGCGCTCGGCGAACAGCGGCGCCATCTGCGCCCGCGTCATCCCGCTGACCTGCCCGAACGCGGGGTCCGCGGTGATCGGGAAGTAGACGTCGCCGTCGACCTCGTAGGTGGCGTCCCGGCCGCGCAGCTTCTCGATCATCTCGACGATCAGCGGGATCGCCTCGACCGCGCCGACGTAGCGCTCCGGCGGCAGGATCCGCAGCGCCGTCATGTCGTCGCGGAACAGCTGGATCTCGCGTTCGGCGAGCTCCCGCCAGTCCTCCCCCGTCTGCTGGGCACGTTCCAGAAGGGGATCGTCGACGTCGGTGACGTTCTGCACGTAGTGGACGGTGTGGCCGAGGTCGCGCCACACCCGGTTGACGAGGTCGAAGGTCAGGTAGGTGTTGGCGTGCCCGAGGTGCGTCGCGTCGTAGGGGGTGATCCCGCAGACGTACATCCGCGCGGTCTCGCCGGGCTCCGTGGGCCGCACCGCGCCCGTCCCGGTGTCGTACAGGCTGAGCCGCCGCGCCGAGGCGGGCAGTCCCGCGTCGCTGAGGCTGGGGACGTCGGAAGCGGGCCACGATCGCATACGGAAAGCTTATCCATGCGCACCTCGCCGTATTACTCCGAGATCGCGTTGACCGTCCCGAGTGTCCGCATCGTGACCCGGTCGGGACGGTGCGCGCCGGACCGCCGGACCGCCGTCAGGACAGCCGGACCCGCGGATCGAGGAACGAGTAGCCGATGTCCACCAGCAGGTTCGCCACGATCACGAAGAACGTCACCATCAGCGTCACCCCGATGATCACCGGTGTGTCGCCGAGCGCGATCGACTGGTACACCAGCTGCCCCACCCCCTGCAGCCCGAACACCTTCTCGGTGACGATCGTCGAGCCGATCAGCGCGCCGAGGTCGATGCCGAACTGCGTGACCACCGGCGTCAGCGCCGCCCGCAGCCCGTGCCGGTAGACGACGCGGCGCCGCGACAGGCCCTTCGCGCGGGCCGTCCGGACGTAGTCCTCCCCCAGCACGTCCAGCATCGCGCCGCGCGTCAGCCGCGTGTACGCCGCGACCATGAGGAACGCCAGCGCGATCCACGGCAGGATCATCCGGCGGAAGAAGTGCATCTGCAGCGGCGGGCCCGCCTCGAAGAAGTAGATGCCCGCCTCGCTGAGCTTGGTGGAGAACAGGTACAGCAGCACCAGCGCCATCACGAACGGCGGCGTCGACAGCCCGATCAGGACGAACACCGTGACGACCCGGTCGGGCAGGCTGCGCGCCCGCGTCGCCGACAGCACCCCGGTGACGACGCCGCCGACGAACCAGATGACGCCGGCGCCGAGCACCAGCCACAGCGTCGTCGGCAGCCGGTCCCCGATCAGCGTCGTCACCGGCTCCCCGTTGATGTAGGAGTCGCCGAGGTTCGCGTGCAGCAGCCGGCCGAGGAACTGCCCGTACTGCACGATGACCGGCTGGTCCAGGCCCAGGTTGCGGCGGATCTGGTTGAGGGTGTCGGTGGTGGCGCGCGGCCCGCCGATGACCCGCTCCACCGGGACGGGCGAGACGTGCAGGAACACGAACACCAGCGTGGACACCAGCCACAGCACGATGATCGCGTACAGCAGGCGGCGGATGACGAAGCGGATCACGGCGCTCACTTCCCCCCGGTGGCCCGGTCGCCGCGCGGGTCCAGGGCGTCCCGGATCCCGTCGCCGAGCAGGTTGAACGACAGGGTGGTCAGCAGCAGCAGGACGCCGGGCACCGCCAGCAGCCACCACGCGGTCTGGAACACGTCGCTGCCCTCGCCGAGCATCGACCCCCACGACGGCATCGGCAGCCGCACCCCGACGCCGAGGAACGACAGCGTCGCCTCGAACACGATCGACGTCGGGATCAGCAGCGAGGTCAGCACGGTGATCTGCGCGACCAGGTTCGGCAGGATGTCCACGAACATGATCCGCGCGTTGGAGGAGCCGAGCGAGCGGGCCGCCTCCACGAACTCCTTCTGCTTCAGCGACAGCACCTGGCCGCGGATGATCCGGCCGAACGCGGCGAACGAGAAGAACGCGATCACCAGGATCGTCAGGGTCAGGCTGGCGCCGACCGAGGAGATCTGGAACGTGGTCGCCAGCATGATCGCCACCAGCAGGTACGGCAGCGCGAGGGTCATGTCCATCAGCCGGGCCAGCAGCGTGTCCATCGCGCCGCCGGCGAACCCGGCGAGGACCCCGACCAGCGTCCCGACGATCGACGCGAGCACCGCGGACAGGATCCCCACCACCAGCGAGATCCGCGCCCCGTAGGCGGCGCGGACCAGCACGTCCCGGCCGAGCTGGTCGGCGCCGAGCCAGAACGTGCCGGACGGCCCGCGCGGCTGCCCGTTCACGTCCAGCCCCGTCTTCGGGAACGTCGCGTCGTAGGGGTGGCCGGTCAGGTGCGCCCACACCGGCGCGAGGATCGCGTAGATCGCGATCAGCGCCAGCACGACGATGGACACGACCGCGAGCTTGTCGCGCCGG
This sequence comes from Spirillospora sp. NPDC046719, assembly GCF_040645715.1. NCBI lineage: Bacteria > Bacillati > Actinomycetota > Actinomycetes > Streptosporangiales > Thermomonosporaceae > Spirillospora > Spirillospora sp. NPDC046719. The sequence goes on from NZ_JBEYYT010000526.1 coordinate 3,000, forward strand.
AACCGCGCCCACGCCAGCTGGAACGGGGTGCGGCCCTGCACTCTGGCCGGCCCGGTGCCCGCCGTCGGGTCGACCTCCTGCGCCTCGAGATCGGTGTAGCTGCTCATTCCTCGGCCTCCGGGAGCTCCGGCTGGGTGGAGACCTGCGCGATCGCCGCGTGCTTGTGCGCGAGGCGCTCGCCCGGCTCCACCGGGAAGTGGCAGGCGGTCACGTGGTCGGGGGGGTCGCCCTCGCGCGGCACAAGCGGCGGGTCCTCCCGGATGCAGCGGTCCGCGGCCTTCGGGCAGCGCGGATGGAACCGGCAGCCCGACGGCGGCTCGATCGGCGACGGGACGTCCCCGGTCAGCACGATCCGCTCGGCGCGCTCCGCCTCGTCCGGGTCGGCGATCGACGCCGCCGACAGCAGCGCCGCCGTGTAGGGGTGCCGGGGCCGCGCGTACAGCGTCTCCGCCTCGGCGGCCTCGCCGACCTTGCCGAGGTACATCACCGCGACCCGGTCGCTGACGTACCGGACGACCGACAGGTCGTGCGCGATGAACACGTAGGTCAGGCCCAGCTCGTCCTGCAGGTCCTTCAGCAGGTTGATGACCTGCGCCTGGATGGACACGTCCAGCGCCGACACCGGCTCGTCGCACACGATCAGCTTCGGCTTGAGCGCCAGCGCCCGCGCGACCCCGATCCGCTGCCGCTGCCCGCCGGAGAACTCGGCGGGGAACCGGTTGTAGTGCTCGGGGTTCAGCCCGACGAGCTCCATCAGCTCCTGCACCCGGCGCTTGCGCTCGGCGCCTCCCGCGATCGAGTGCACCGCGAACGGGTCGCCGATGATGGAGCCGACGCGGCGCCGCGGGTTCAGCGACCCGTACGGGTCCTGGAAGATCATCTGGACGTCGCGGCGGAACGCCTTCAATCCGGCCTTGCCGAGCCGGGTGATGTCGTCGCCCTCGAACAGGATCCGTCCCGCCGTCACCTGGTGCAGCCCGGTGACGCAGCGCGCCAGCGTCGACTTCCCGCAGCCGGACTCCCCGACGATCCCGAGGGTCTCGCCGCGCCGGACCTCCAGGTCCACGCCGTCGACCGCGTGCACGCGGCCGATCTCCTTCTTGAAGACGATCCCCTGCTTGATGGGGAAGTGCTTGTAGACGTCCTCGACCGAGACCAGGACCTCGCCCTGCCCGCTCGCCTCGCCGTTCATGCGGCGCCTCCGTCCCCGCGCGCTCCGCCGCCGTCCCCGTCGTCCTCGCCCTCCGGCCGGCCGTCCCTGCGGTGCGCGCTCGCGCCGCCGTCCGCGCCGCTGCCGGCGTCCGTGCCCGCGTCCGTGCCCGCCTCCATGTCCACGTCCCGGTCGTGGGCGAGGGCGTCGACCGCGCCGGAGGACTCCGGGGCACCGTCCCGCGCCGCGGCCGCGGGCCGCACCCGCACCCGCCCCTCCTCGACCGCCCGGCGCCGCAGCCGCTCGGCGTCCTCGCCGAGCCCCAGCGCCTCCAGCGGCAGCCAGCACGCCGACACGTGCGTCGGGTCGTCGCCGCCCGTGACCGGGTCCAGGACCGGCTCGTCGGTGACGCACCGGTCCATCACGTACTCGCAGCGCGGATGGAACACGCACCCCGACGGGATGTTGATCAGGCTCGGCGGCTGCCCGGGGATCGGCCGCAGCCGGTCCGCGCCGGCCGCCGCCGACGGCGTCGACTGCAGCAGCCCCTTGGTGTACGGGTGGTGCGGCCGGTAGTACAGGGGCCGCCGCCGCGCCTTCTCCGCGGCCTTCCCGCCGTACATCACCAGCACGTCGTCGGCCATGTCGGCGATCACCCCGAGATCGTGGGTGATCATGATGAGGGCGGTGTCGTACTCGCGCTGCAGCCGCCGCATCAGGTCCAGGATCTGCGCCTGGACGGTCGCGTCCAGCGCGGTCGTCGGCTCGTCCGCGATGATCAGTTTCGGGTTCAGCGCGAGCGCCATCGCGATCATGGCGCGCTGCCGCATGCCGCCGGAGAACTCGTGCGGGTACTCCTCGGCGCGCCGCGCCGGCTGCGGGATGCCGACCGTGCCGAGCATCTCGACCGCGCGCTTGCGGGCCGCGTCCCGGCCGGTGTCCGGTTCGTGCGCGCGGATCATCTCCTCGATCTGCCGGCCCACCCTGTACAGCGGGTGCAGGCTCGACAGCGGGTCCTGGAAGATCATCGCGATCTCGGCGCCGCGGATCTGGCGCATCCGCCGCTCCCCCGCGGTGAGCAGGTCGGCGCCCTCGAACAGGGCGCGCCCGCTCACCCGGGCGCCCGGCGTGAGGCCCATCAGCGTCTGGGTGCTGACGCTCTTCCCCGAACCCGACTCCCCGACGATGCCGAGCGTGCGGCCCCGGTCCACCTCGAACGACACGCCCCGCACGGCGCGCACCAACCCGTCCGGCGTGCTGAAGGAGACCTCCAGGTCGGTCACCTCGAGAAGACTCATCGACGCCCTTTCACGTCCTGCATCCGGCCGGCGGACGGCCCGCGCCCGCGCGGGCGGGGACGGACCGGTGCCCGGGCGCGGCGCCGCGGGGGGGGGGGGGGGGGCGGGCGGGGCGGGGCGCGGTGAATGGGTGTGGTGGGTGGGGGGGGGGTGGGGGCGGGAGTGGGGGGTGGGAGGGCGCG
>NZ_JBEYYT010000527.1:0-5554 GCF_040645715.1 Spirillospora sp. NPDC046719
GCTCCAAAGTCAAGGGTGGACGAAGTCCATCGCGAAGCGACGCCGAAGGCGCCCTTGACTTTGGAGGGGCGGCCCCGTACGCAAGCGCCGCCCCCACCGCCTCTGGGCCCTATGCCCCGATGCCGTCAATCGTCCATCCCGCCAATCCCGGACGCACAACACAGGCACGCAACACCGGCGCCCAACACCGACTTGCCTATCCCGACTAGCAAGCCCCGACTCGTCCACTCCGAATTGCAACCTCGACTCGCAATCCTGGTGCGCCGCCCCACCCAGCCCACGAGCACCAACCCGCAAGCACCGCTCCCACAAGCATCCAACCGGCAAGCACCACGACCAGACGGCCCCACCGCCAGGCACCACCGCCGGGAACCACCGCCAGGCACCCCCACTAGGCACCCCCACTAGGCACCACCGCCGGACACCACCGCTGGAGACCACCGCCGGGCACCATCAGGCACCACCGGCAGGCACCACCCCAGCAAGCGGCAGGCAACACCCCAAGCTGCCTCACACCCCGGGTATCAACGTGCCGTCCCCGCACACACCAGTGCCTTCGCTTTGGTGCCGCTCCCATAGCCGCTCCGCCCGGCTCCACGCGAAGCCGATCCAAACAAAGCGAGCCAAACAAAGCGATCCGACCGAAGCGAGCCGAGAGAAGCGAGCCGAGAGAAGCGAGCCGAGAGAAGCGGAGAGCGGCGCCCAAGTGCCTCTACTGCGCGAGTTCGGCGGCGAAGAGGGCGCGGACGCGAGCCCAGGAGTCTTCGGCGGCGGAGGCGTCGTAGGGTTCGCGGCCCGGGAAGAAGAAGGCGTGCTGCGCGCCCGGGTAGACGACTTCCTCGTGGCGGACGCCCGCCGACTCCAGGGCGGCGGTGATCTGGTCCCGTTGGGCCGCGTCGATGACGTGGTCGAGCTCGGCGAAGAACATGAGTGTGCGGACGTCCCCGGACGCGATGGCGGGGGCGTCGTCCAGCAGGGGTTCCGGGCGGCTGAGTGCGGTGCCGGCGACGGGGAGCCAGCCGGGGTAGTAGATCGCGGCGGCGGCGAGGTCGAGGCGGGTGGCGGCGAAGAAGGCGATGTGGCCGCCGAGGCTGAAGCCGAGTACGCCGGTCTTCTCGGTGGCGTTCGCGTGCTCGCGGACGTGGGCGACGCAGGCGCGCAGGTCGGCTTCGACGTCGTCGCGGGTGAGGCGGCCGAGGAGGTCGAAGGCGCGGGTGCGGTTGGCGTCGCTCTCGGCGAAACCGGACGCGGTCTCGGAGCCGGAGCGGTGGTAGAGGTTCGGAGCGATGGCGACGTAGCCGAGCTCGGCGACCTGCCGGGCGATGTCGCGGACCTGGTCCGTCAGGCCCCACAGCTCGGAGCAGACGAGGACCGCCGGGTGCGCGCCGGAGCCGGACGGGCGGGCCAGGAACGCGTTCATCGGCGCCGGGCCCCCGACGTCGATCCGTACCTCGTCCGCGGTGATCTGGGTCGCCATGGGAGCCCCCCGTCGTCAGGTCGCGCGCCCGCGGCGCGAACCCGATGATCTTACTCGGCGGTGCCGGCCCGGGCGGCTCCTACAAGTAGGCGCGCATGGGGGCCGGGAACGCGGGTCTGGTCGAGTGGGCGGGCAGGGTCGCGACGCGGCTGCTGCCCGAGCATGCCGGGGCGTCGTAGAGGCTGAGGAAGTACGGGGTGTTGTTGACGCCCGACCGGACGGTCTGGGACAGGGACGCGCACTGCGACGGATACTGGTCGAAGCGCAGGACGGTGACGGCGCCGGTGTAGTCGGGGTTCTCGTAGAGGCATGCCGCGTCCTGCGGGCATGAGGACTGGTCGTCGGCGGCGGCGGGTGCCGCGGGTGCGACGGATCCCGCCGCGATCATGAGCGTTGTCGCCGCGAGCCGGAATCGACGGAGCATGGTGGTCCCCCTGGTGGCCGGTGCCTCTCCTTTCAAGATCATAGCCGTGCGTGATCATTTGACCGCGTACCGTCAGGACGTGGCGAGGCTCCGGCCCTTGCGGACGAGGGTGGCGCCGAGCAGCAGGACGAGCACGACGGCGATCGCGGTGAGCGAGGCGGCGACGCCGATGGTGGCCGCGCCGGGCACGGTGAGCAGGGTGAGGACGACCGCGACGGCGGTGAACGGGGGCGGGACGGTGACGTGCCCGAGCGGGGCGTGCAGGGCGTACAGCATGGCCAGGACGATCGCGACGGGCACGGCGGTCGCGGCGACGACGGTGGTCGGGCTCGCCGCGATGCCGTGCTCGCCCTCACCCGCGGACGCGACGGCGACCTCGAGTCCGGCGCCGAGTGCGGCGAGGGCCGCGAACATGCCGTAGTGGCCGTAGCCCCAGATGAAGGAGCGGTCGCGGCGCGCTTCGAGGCCCTCGCCGGCGGGTTCGGAGAAGTAGATCCACCAGATCGTGAACAGGACGGTCAGCCCGGCGAGCGCGATGACGACGAGTTCGGCGCTGAGCCCGTGGGCGACGGCGCCCTGGACGGCGTTGGTGGCGGCGAGGACGCTCTCGCCCAGCAGGATGATGGTGAACAGGCCGTACCGTTCGGCGATGTGGTGCGGGTGCCAGGTCGTCATGCCGGGGCGTTCGGCGAACAGCGGGACGGACAGGTCCGCGAGGGCGCAGACGACGAAGGCCCACACCGGGCCGTCGCCGGGGAGGGCGAGCCGGGACACCCACAGCACCTGGACGAGCGAGACCCCGATCGCGTAGCGCAGGGCGGTGGCGCGGCCGTCGGGGTGGGCGATGGCGGCGCGCACCCAGAGGCTGACCAGGCCGACGCGCATGACGAGGTAGCCGATGGTGACGGTGGTGAAGTCGCCGTCGAACGCCGACGGCACGCCCGCCGCGAGGACGAGGACGCCGGCCATCTGCAGGAACGTCATCACGCGGTACGGGACGTCGTCGGTGTCGTAGGCGGACGCGAACCAGGTGAAGTTCATCCACGCCCACCAGATCGCGAAGAACACGGCGAGGAACGCCCCTACGGCGTGGCCCGCGTGGCCCTCCTCGGTGGCGTGCGCGAGCCGTCCGGCGATCTGCGACACGGCGGCGACGAACGTCAGGTCGAACAGCAGCTCCAGGGGGCTGGAGACGCGGTGGGGTTCGGCCAGGTCACGGGCGACCATCCGGGTACGCAGCGATGGCATGCGCTCACTCTAGGGCGCGCCCCGCCCGCGGGCGTTCTCAGAAGAACGCGGGCCCGCGGCGCAGCAGGGTGTCGTACAGCATCTGCTGGACGTTCTCGCGGACGTGGTCGGTGACGTTGAACAGGGTCATCGGGTCGTCGGCGTCCTCGGCGGCGTACTCCTCCAGCGTCATCGGCTCGCCGAACTGGATCATCCACTTGGACGGCAGCGGGACGAGCCCGGCGGGTCCGAGCAGCGGGAACGTCGGGGTGACGGGGAAGTACGGCAGGCCGAGCAGCCGGGCGAGCGGCCGCAGGTCGCCGATCTTGGGGTAGATCTCCTCGGCGCCGACGATGGCGGCCGGGACGATGGGGACGCCGGCGCGCAGCGCGGTGCCGACGAAGCCGCCGCGGCCGAAGCGCTGCAGCTTGTAGCGGTCGGCGAACGGTTTGCCGACGCCCTTGAAGCCCTCCGGGAACACCCCGACGAGCTCGCCCTTGCCGAGCAGCCGCGCGGCGTCGGCCTGGCAGGCGAGGGTGTGGCCGGCCTTGCGGGCCAGGTGCGCGAGGACGGGCACCTGGTAGACGAGGTCGGCGCCGAGGAGCCGGACGCACCGGCGGGCGTTGTCGTGCAGCGCGACCGACAGCATCAGCGCGTCGAGCGGGAGGGTGCCGGAGTGGTTGGCGACGATCAGCGCGCCGCCCTCCGCCGGGACGTTCTCGACGCCCGCGACCTCGACGCGGAACCAGCGCTCGTAGAGGGCGCGGGCCGCGGGGAGCAGGACGTTCTCGTTGAAGTCGGGGTCGTAGCCGAACTCGTCGACCTCGTACTCGCCGGAGATGCGGCGGCGCAGGAAGGCCAGTCCGGACGCGATGCGGCGCTCCAGCGGCCCGGGTCCGGTGTCGGCGTCGCCGGACTCCCCCGCCTCGCCGCCGTCTGGGCGGGCCGAGGCGAGCCGGATGACCTGCGCGCCCTCGTCGTCCTCGTGGCGGGCGTGCATCATCCTGCCTCCTTCCCCGCGCGGCGCGGGCCGCGCGGTGTCGTCCACCGGACGGGTCGCCCGATCGCGCCGGCCGGCCGGACCGTGCCGGTACGGCCGCGCTCGCCGGTCAGCCGCGCAGCAGCGAGGCCAGCCGTGCCGCCGGGCCGTGGCGGCCGAGGCCCTGGGCGGCGACGAAGTCGGCGAACGCCGCCTCCGACCCGTACTTCGGGCGCCATGCCAGCTCCTCCTCCAGGGCCGAGGTGTCGATGACCCTGCCGTAGGTGAGCCAGCGCAGCAGCTCGGGCGAGAATCCCGACATGCCCGCGAACCGCCGTCCCATGTCGCCGAACAGCGAGATCGACGGCGCCGGGACGGGCACGTAGGGGCGGCCCGCGCGGCGCAGCGCCTGCGACAGCAGGAGCACGCCGTCGCCGGCCACGTTGTAGCAGCCGGGGTGGTCCTCGACGGTCATCCGCCGCAGCACCTCGACGCCGTCGTCCTCGTGGACGAACTGGAGCCGGGGGTCGAAGCCCAGCACCGTCGGGACGACCGGCATGCGCAGGTACCGCGTGAGCGGCGAGTCGACGCCGGGGCCGACGAAGTTGGCGAACCGCAGCACCGACACCGTCAGGTCGGAGCGGCGCCGCGTCAGCCCGCGGACGTACCCCTCGACCTCGACGGCGTCCTTGGCGTAGCCGGACGTCGGCGCCTCGACGGGCTCGTCCCGCTCGGTGAACACGGCCGGATCCATCGGGGAGGAGCCGTAGACGGCGGCCGAGGACCGCACGACGAGCTTGCGCGCGTCGGGCGAGCGCTGGCACGCCCCGAGGAGCTGCATCGTCCCGATGACGTTGAGCTCTTTCACCTTCGCCCGCGGCACCGACGCCGAGGTGACCAGGTTGAGGTGCACCACGGTGTCGACCCGGGCGGACGAGATGATCTTCGCGATGCCGGGCGTGCGGATGTCGACCCGCACGAACTCGGTGCGGCCGAGCGGCATCGTGGGCGGCACGGTGTCCACCCCGATGACCCGCTCGATCCCCGGGTCGGCCTGCAGGGCGTGCGCGACCCGCGCCCCCAGGAAACGGGAGACGCCCGTGACGAGGACGACACGGGCCGCGGCGGGCTTGGCTGGCCCCGACTCGGCAGGCACTGTGCGCCCCACCCCTTACGGCTGAGCGACCGGCGTGCTCACTTCTTGTTGCGGCGCTGGATGCGCGTCTTCTTCAGCAGCTTGCGGTGCTTCTTCTTCGCCATCCGCTTGCGGCGCTTCTTGATGACAGAGCCCACGAGACCTCGCTCGGCGTATCGGGTGTTGTGCAGGAGACGAACGTGCCGCAGGCGAGTGATGACTCGGTACGCGGGCACGGTCGCTGCCCAAGGGTACCGCTGCGCAGGTGGAGATCTCGCCGCGGCATGGCGCGCGGCGACCGGCACCGCGCCG
>NZ_JBEYYT010000528.1:0-5553 GCF_040645715.1 Spirillospora sp. NPDC046719
GGACGAAGTCCATCGCGAAGCGACGCCGAAGGCGCCCTTGACTTTGGAGGGGCGGCCCCGTACGCAAGCGCCACCCCACCACCCGAACACCTCTCTTGCCCTACTGCGCTGCTGCCGTCACTCGCTGCCGTCACTCGCTGCCGTCACTCGCTGCCGTCACTCGCTGCCGTCACTCGCTGCCGTCACTCGCTGCCGTCACTCGCTGCCGTCACTCGCTGCAGTGACTCGCTGCAGTGACTCGCCGTCGTGACTCGCCGTCGTGACATGCCGCCGTGACACGCTGCTATGACTAGCGCCATGACTTGCTGCCACGTGTCCGCCGCCTGGCTACCCGGTCTGGCTCCTGGTCTTGATGCCGAAAAAGTCGCCGCGACTTGCTGCCTATTCGGTGCTCATTGAGAGATGGGATGGCTCTCGATGTTGATTCACATAAGAGCGCCCAAGCATCCGAGCGGAACCGTTAGAAGCCGGGCTACTCGTCGTCGCGGTCGGCGCCTGTGGTGACGGCGACGACGTCGGGGAGCTCGCTCAGGACGGCGGTCAGGTCGGGTATCGAGCCGGGCCCTTCGAGTACGACGGTGACGACGGCGTTCCAGCGGCCTCGGCGGTGCGCGGGCTCCTCCCGGTCGCGGCGCTCGTCGCGGCCGCGCTCGGAGTCGGAGTCGTCCGGCAGGTGCTCGCGTTCCACGTCGGCCTCGATGACGGCGAAGCCGCGCTGGGTGCATTCGACGAGGACGCGGCGGAGGGCGCCGCGTCCGTCGCGGTAGACCAGCCGCATGCGGGTCCGGTCGGCGGGCCGGAACCGGTCCAGCGGCAGCCGACGGGTGAGCGCGCTCAGCCCGTAGACGACGAGGAAGTGCCCGGCGGTCCCCGCGATCGCGAGCAGCCAGAGCCCGCCCCCCGCGGCCATTCCGACGGCGGCGGTCACCCAGACGACGGCGGCGGTGGTGAGGCCGCGGACGGCGTCGCGGCGGACGAAGATGAGTCCGCCGCCGATGAAGCCGATGCCGGAGACGATCTGGGCGGCGACGCGGGACGGGTCGAACGCGACGGGCCCGGGGGCGTGCTGGAAACCGTACTTGCTGACCAGCATGAACAGGGCGGCGCCGACGCCGACGAGGGTGTGCGTGCGGAGGCCGGCGCTCTTGTTGCGCACGCCCCTTTCAAGGCCGATGCATGCGGAGAGCACGAGGGCCAGTAAGAGTTCGCCGATCTGGACGAGTCCTTGACCTGTCACTACCTGGTCCTCCGATCCGGTCGACGATCCGCGACGGCCCGCGCCGCGGTGGTCCGCGTTGGCCGCCCCGGTGGGGGCCGGGGCGGCTCGGCGGGTCAGGTCGCGGTCGGGAAGGACAGCTCGCCGGCGGTGGACGCGGCCTGCGGTTCGGGCCACCGGGACGTGATGGCCTTGGCGCGCGTGTAGAAGCGGACGCCCTCGGGCCCGTGGATGTGGGTGTCGCCGAACAGGGACGCCTTCCAGCCGCCGAAGGAGTAGAACGCCATCGGAACCGGGATCGGCACGTTGATCCCGACCATGCCGACGTGGACGGCGCGCTGGTAGCGGCGGGCCGCCTCGCCGGACGAGGTGAAGATCGCGGTGCCGTTGCCGTGCGGGTTGGCGTTGACGAGGGCGATGGCCTCGTCGAGGCTCCCGGCGCGCAGGACGATCAGGACGGGCCCGAAGATCTCCTCGGTGTAGGCGGGCAGGTCGGTGCCGACGCCGTCGAGCAGGCAGGGCCCGAGGAAGTAGCCGGGGCCGGGGCGTCCGCGGCCGTCGACGACGACGGTGGCGCCGGCGGCCTGCGCGGCGTCGACGTGGCCGGTGACGCGGCGCAGGGCGTCCTCGCTGATCAGGGGGCCCATGTCGGAGCCGGGGTCGGCGCCGGGCCCGACCTTGACGGCGCGGGCGCGGTCGGCGAGCCGCGCGACGAGGGGGTCGGCGGCCTCGCCGACGGCGACGACGACGGAGATCGCCATGCAGCGCTGCCCGGCGGAGCCGTAGGCGGCGGAGGTGATCTGGTCGGCGGCGTGGTCGAGGTCGGCGTCGGGGAGGACGACGGCGTGGTTCTTGGCGCCGCCGAGGGCCTGGACGCGCTTGCCGGCGGCGGTGGCGGTCTCGTGGACGTGCCGCGCGACGGGCGTGGACCCGACGAACGACACGGCGGCGACGTCGGGGTGCCGGATGAGGGCGTCGGCGGTCTCGCGGTCGCCGTTCAGCACGTTGAAGACGCCGTCGGGGAGCCCGGCCTCGGCGTACAGGTCGGCGATGAACGCGGACGCCGACGGGACGCGCTCGCTCGGCTTCAGCACGAACGTGTTCCCGGTGGCGATCGCGATGGGGTGCATCCACAGCGGCACCATCACCGGGAAGTTGAACGGGACGATGCCCGCGCACACACCCAGCGGCTGCCGGAAGGAGTAGGCGTCGATGCCGGAGGACACCTGGTCGGAGTACTCGCCCTTGAGGGCCTGCGGGATGCCGCAGGCGAACTCGACGACCTCGCGGCCGCGGACGATCTCGCCGCGGGCGTCGTCGAGGACCTTGCCGTGCTCGGCGGTGACGAGCCGGGCGATCTCGTCCTCGTGCCGTTCGAGGAGGTCGCGGAAGGCGAACATGATGCGGGTGCGGCGGGCCTGCGAGACGTCCTGCCAGGTCTCGAAGGCGCGGGCGGCGGCGCCGACGGCGGCGTTCACCTCGGCGGCGCGGCCGAGGACGACCTCACCGGACCGCTCGCCGGTCGCGGGATCGTGCACGGGGGCGGTGCTGCCTCCGCCGACCTCGACACCGCCGATCCGGTGCTGAATCAGGCTCATGATTTCCTTTCACAGGTAGCGGCGCTGGGCCTTCTTGGCGTCGTCGTAGCGGGCGCGGGCGTCCCGCGTCGCGCCGCGCTCGGAGGTCTCGGCGACGGGGACGTCCCACCAGGCGTCGCTGCCGGGGGCGGGGGCGAGCGGGTCGGTCTCGACGTGGACGACGGTGGTGCGGGGCGAGGCGGCGGCCTTGCGGAGGGCGGCGCGGAACTCGTCGGCGCCGGTCGCGCGGAGGACGTCGGCGCCGAGGCTGGCGGCGTTGGCGGCGAGGTCGACGGGGATGGGCGCGCCGTCGAGCCCGGTGCCGGTGCGGACGCGGTGCCGGGTGCCGAACCGGTCGGCGCCGACGGTCTCGGAGAGGTTGCCGATGGAGGCGTAGCCGTGGTTCTGGACGAGGACGACGACGAGCTTGATCCCCTCGGCGACGGCGGTGGTGAGCTCCTGCGCCATCATCAGGTAGGAGCCGTCACCGACCATGACGTACACCTCGCGGGACGGGTCGGCCATCTTCACGCCGAGGCCGCCGGCGATCTCGTAGCCCATGCAGGAGTAGCCGTACTCGACGTGGTAGCCCTTGGGGTCGCGGGTGCGCCAGAGCCGGTGGAGGTCGCCGGGCATGGAGCCGGCCGCGCAGACGACCACGTCCCGGGGGCCGGACTCCTCGTTGACGATGCCGATGATCCGCGACTGGGCGGGCGGGTCGCCGTGGTCGAGGGCGTAGGCGCCGTCGACGACGGTGTTCCATCGGGCTGTCAGGTCCCGCGCGTTCTCGCGGTGGGCGTCCGGTGCCGTCCATCCGGCGAGGGCGGCGTCCAGTGCGGTGAGGGCCTCGCGCGCGTCGGCGACGACGGTGGTACCGCCGAGCTTGAACGCGTCGGCGCGGGCGACGTTGATGTTGACGAACCGGACGCCGGGGTTCTGGAAGAGGCTGTGCGACGCGGTGGTGAAGTCGCTGTAGCGGGTGCCGATGCCGACGACCACGTCTGCGTCGCGGGCGAGCGCGTTGGCCGCGGTGGAGCCGGTGGCTCCGATCGCGCCGACGGCGGACGGGTGGTCCCAGGCCAGCGAGCCCTTCCCCGCCTGCGTCTCCGCGACGGGGATGCCGGTGCGTTCGGCGAACGCGTGCAGCGCGTCGGTGGCGCCGGAGTAGATGACGCCGCCGCCCGCGACGATGAGCGGACGTTCCGCCGACCGCAGCGCCTCGCACGCGTCGTCGAGGTCGCGGGCCTCCGGCAGCGGGCGCGGGATGCGCCACACACGCCGGGCGAACAGTTCCTCGGGCCAGTCGAACGCTTCGGCCTGGACGTCCTGGGGCAGCGACAGCGTGACCGCTCCGGTCTCTACCGGATCGGTGAGGACGCGCATGGCGGCCATCAGGGCGCTGGGGAGCTGCTCGGGGCGGTTGATGCGGTCCCAGTACTTCGATACCGGCTTGAAGCAGTCGTTGACCGACACGTCATGGGACCGCCCGTCCTCCAACTCCTGAAGGACGGGGTTGGCCGGACGGGTCGCGAAGATGTCCCCCGGCAGCAGCAGCACGGGCAGCCGGTTGATGGTCGCCAGCGCCGCGCCCGTGACCATGTTCGTCGCGCCCGGCCCGATCGAGGTCGTGCACGCCAGCGTCGACAAGCGGTCGTTCATCCGCGCGAAGCCCGACGCGGTGTGCACCATCGCCTGCTCGTTGCGGGCCATGTAGTACGGCATCTCCTCGCCGTACTCCAGCAGCGCCTGCCCGATCCCCGCCACGTTCCCGTGCCCGAAGATCCCGAAGCACCCCGGGAAGAACCGCTGCTCGCGCCCGTCGCGCTCCGACCACTGCGCCGCCAGGAAGCGCACCAGCGCCTGCCCGACCGTCAACCTCATCGCCTTCTTCTCCTTCACAGCGCCCCCCTCACCGTTCACTCCACTGCTCACAGGCACTCCGCCGCTCACAGGTCACTCCGCCGCTCACAGGGCGTCCACCGCTCACAGCGCGTCCACGGCCGCGTCCACCGCGCCCGCGACGTCGCCGTCCCTCGGGTACAGCAGCGACCGGCCGACGATCAGCCCGCGCACCGTCGGGAGCCGCAGCGCGCGCCGCCACCCGTCCAGCGCGGCGCGCGGGTCGTCGGCGACCTCGCCGCCGAGCAGCAGCGCGGGCAGCGTCGACGCGGCCATCACCCGTTCCATGTCCGGGACGACCGGGACCTTCAGCCAGGTCCGCGCCGACGTGGTGCCGAGCGCGGACGCGATCGAGACGGCCCGGATCATCGCCTCCGGCGTCAGCACGTTGCGGACGCGGCCGTCGACGCGGCGGGAGATGAACGGCTCGACCATCGCCAGCAGCCCGTGCCCGGCGAGCGCGGACACCGCCCGCGCGCAGCCCTCCAGGGTGTCGGCGGTGGCGGGGTCGTCGTCGTCCACCCGCAGCAGCACCTTGCCGCCGTCCAGCCGGGACGCGGCGATCGCGTCCGCGCTGTAGGCGGTGAACCGGTCGTCGATCTCGAAGGACGCGCCGGCCAGGCCGCCGCGGTTCATCGAGCCGATCACGACCTTGCCGTCCAGCACGCCGAGGAGCAGCAGGTCCTCGACGATGTCGGGGGCGGCGAGCACGCCGTCCACGCCGGGGCGGTCCAGCGCGGTGCAGAGCCGGTCGAGCAGCTCGCCGCGGTCGGCCATCGCGAAGGGGTCGCCGCCGGCGGCGAGCGCGCCGCGCGCCGGATGGTCGGCGGCGACGATCATCAGCCGTCCGGTGGCGCCGGC
>NZ_JBEYYT010000529.1:0-5553 GCF_040645715.1 Spirillospora sp. NPDC046719
TGTCCTGCCGGCCGGACTCGGCCTGCCGGCCGCGCAGCTGCGCGCCGGGACGGCGGACGGGCAGCTCGCCCGGCGGGCGCGAGCCCGGCGCCTCGCCGGCGCCGTACGGGTCGTTCGGCGGCGCGCCGTCCGCGGGCCGCGGCATGTCCGGCGGGACGACCGGCAGCGGGCCGGTGCCCGGGGCGGCGTGCGCTCCCGTGCCGGCGGCCGGGGTCAGCGGACCCGTCGTCAAGGGCGACTGCGGTCCGGTGCCGTCGCCCGCGTGGAGGGGGCCGCCCATCATCGGCTGCGGCCCGGTGGAGCCGCGCAGCGGGCGCAGCGGGCCGGTGTGGCCGACCATCGGGTTGCCGCCGGTGCCCGCGCCGAATCCGGCGGCGGGCCCGAAGTCGTCCTGGCGGAAGCCTCCGCCGGCGGCGGGCGGCTCGGCGGCGGTGGTCGTGAGCGCGGCGAGCTGGCCCTGGCCGCCGGTGTCGCGGGAGCCGAGGCCGCGGGCGCCGACGCCGGCGGGCTCGCCAGGGGTGACCGCGACGTCCGGCAGCACGACGAACGCGGTGAGCCCGCCGCCCTGCGCGGCCCGCAGCTCGACGCGGATGCCGTGCCGGACGGCCAGGCGGCCGACCACGAACAGGCCCATGCGGCGCGCCGCGGAGAAGTCGATGACGGGCGGGTTCGCCAGCCGCCAGTTGGCCTGCTCCAGCTCCTCGGGCGACATCCCGACGCCGTTGTCGGTGATCTGCAGCATGGAGCCGCCGCCGCTGAGCAGCTGCCCGGAGACGGTGACCTTGGTGTTCTCGGAGGAGAACACCAGCGCGTTCTCCACCAGCTCGGCGAGCAGGTGGACGAGGTCGTTGACGACGGGCCCGGCGACGGTCATGTCGCCCTGGACGCGCAGCGCGACCCGCTCGTACTGCTCGACCTCCGACAGCGAGGCGCGCACGACGTCGATCAGCGGGACCGGCTTGTTCCACCGGCGGGCCTGCTCCTGGCCGCCGAGGACCAGCAGGTTCTCGCAGTTGCGGCGCATGCGGGTGGCGAGGTGGTCCAGCCGGAACAGGCTGGACAGCTGCTCCTCGTCGCGCTCGCTCTGCTCCAGCTCCTCGATGAGCCGCAGCTGCCGCTCGATCAGCGACTGGCTGCGCCGCGACAGGTTGACGAACATCGCGTTGATGTTGCCGCGCAGGACGGCCTCGTCCGCCGCCAGCCGGACCGCCTCGCGGTGGACCTCGTCGAAGGCGCGCGCGACCTGGCCGATCTCGTCGGTGGAGTCGATCTCGATCGGCGCGACCTCGATACCGCCGGCGGCCGCCTCGGGGTCGCGGAGCCGGTCGACCAGGCCGGGCAGCCGGCTGCTGGCGACCTCCAGGGCGCCGGTCTGCAGCCGGCGCAGCGGCCGCACCAGCGACCGCGCCACGATGATCAGCAGCACGAGGACGACGGCGAGGACGAGGAACAGCAGCGACCCGTCGCGGATCGCGGCGGTCCGCGCGTCGCTCTCGGCCGTGCCCGCCGAGCCGGCGAGGTCGGTGGCGATCTTCTGCTCGACGGTCCGCATCCGGTCGACCCGGACGCCGGCGTCGGACGTCCAGCCGCGCGCCGTGCGGGTGCTGAGCGGAACCTTCAGCTGCGAGCTCGCGTCGGCGAGGGCGAGCGTCTCCAGCCGGGTGACCTCGGCGCGGTCGAGCTCGGGACCGGTGACGGTATCCTCGTAGAGCCGCAGCTGGGCGGGGGTGGCGGAGCTGCGGAACGCGGTGATGCTGGTGTTCATCTCCGCGCGGGCGTCGTCGACGGCCGTGCGGTCGAGCGGCTCGAACCGGCCCGCCCACAGGGCGGAGGCGATGAGCGCGCGCTCGCGCGACGCGGCGTCCTTGGCGCGGGCGAGGTCGGCGAGCGCCAGGGCGCTCTGCGCGAGCTCGGGGGTCGGCGCGTCCTGCGAGACCAGCAGGTGGAAGTTGGCGAAGTCGTCGATGAACTCGGTGTACTTGTCGATGACCGGGCCGGGCGCCAGCCGGATCGCCAGGGTGCGCAGCGAGGCCAGCTCGTCGACGCGGTTGACGACGTTGCCGATGGACAGGCGCAGCGCGGCCGAGTCGGGCTTGACGGCGGAGGCGGCGGCGCGGACCTTGCCGGCCGCGGCGTCCGTGCGGGCCTGGTCGGCCTTGAGGGTCGCCGTGGTGACGGCGCGGTGGTTGGCCGCGTGCTCGGCCATCGCGTCGCGCTCGTTCTCCATCTCATACGCGAGCGCGGTCAGTTGCTTACCGAGCGTAGCCATTTTCCCGGTGCGGCCGTAGGACTGGGCGTTGTCCATGGAGACCGAGACGCGGTAGCCGGCGAGGAGCGCCGCGACGACGGTGGGCACGGCGATGAGGGCGAACAGGCGCGTCGTCACCCGCCAGTTGCGCAGCTTCAAACGGCCTCCCAGCAAGCGTCGCTTCGGGGCGTCGACGCTGGCAGACGGGGCTTGCTCGGGGGACTGCGGGGCGCTGTCGGCCCCTTCGGCTTTCCGCACTGCCCTCCGCTACCTCTCAATGGGTCGTTCGCTCGCGGCGCACGGTGACCCGAATGCGATTCGGGTCGCGACGCCCGCTCCGCGCCACTGCGGGCGAGCGCGGAACATTGCAACACAGAGCCACCAACATGGCCAACCCGAATGATCACATAGGTCTGCACTTGTGATGCGGAGGATACGAATGTCACGGATTGTTTAGGTATGTTCACATAAACCGACGTAAAGCTCACATCTCGCCCCCTGGGCGGGTCACCGTGCGCTACGCTCCCGCCTCGTTGAAAGATCAGCTTTCAGCCAACTCCCCCGCAAATGGAGCGTTGCTCATGTCTGCTTCCCACCGCCGTGCCGCCCTCGGTGGCGCGCTCGCCATCGCGGTAGCGCTCGCGGCCACCGCCTGCGGCGGCTCAGACGACAAGAAGTCGGCCAACGGCCTGGAGAAGTCCACGATCACGGTCGGCACGATGACGATCGCCGACACCGCGCCGTTGCAGATCGCGATCCAGAAGGGCCTGTTCAAGGCCGAGGGTCTGACCATCAAGACCCGCGTCGTCAGCGGCGGCGCCGAGGCGATCCCGCTGCTCAAGGCCGGCCAGCTGGACATCACCTTCGGTAACTACGTCTCCCTGTTCACCGCCGCGTCCAAGGACCCCGGCTTCAAGCCCAAGGTCGTCGCGGAGGGCTTCCAGAGCGCCCCGAAGACGCACACCCTGATGGTCCGCAAGGACTCCCCCTTCCACACCATCAAGGACCTGGCCGGCAAGAAGATCGGCGTCAACACCAAGCACAACGTCAGCACGCTGCTGGTGCGCGCCGCCGCCAAGCCGCAGGGCGTCGACTTCGACGAGGACAAGAACTTCGTCGAGATCCCGCCGCCCAACATGGAGGCCTCGCTCAAGAGCAAGAGCGTCGACGCCGTCCAGGCGATCGAGCCGTTCGGCACCCAGATGCAGGAGGACATGGGCGCCCGCATGATCTCCGACCTGTCCAGCGGCCCGACCGCCGACTTCCCGATGGGCGGCTACGCCGCCACCTCGAAGTTCGCCGACAAGAACCCCAGGACCGTCGCGGCGTTCCAGCGCGCCCTGGTCAAGGCCGAGGGCATGGCCGCCGACCGCAAGCTCGTCCAGCAGACCCTGCCCACCTACGCCAAGGGCATCGACGCCAAGGTCGCCTCGACGATGAGCTACGGCTCCTACCCGACCTCCACGAGCGCGACCCGGCTCCAGCGGGTCGCCGACGTCATGCAGCAGTTCGGCTACATCCCCAACCGGATGGACGTCAAGCCGCTGCTGTTCTCGGCGAGTTCATGAACCCTCGCCGCATCGCCCTCGGCGCCGCCGGGGTGGTAGCGGTGGTCGCCGTCCTCGAGGCCGTCAGCCGTGCCGGCCTCGTGGACGACACCGCCCTCCCCCCGGCGTCGACCGTGCTGAGGGAGGCCGGCAAGCTCGCCGTCGACCAGGAGTTCCTGACCGACGTCGGCGCGACGGTGAAGGCGTGGCTGCTCGGGCTGCTGCTGGCGGTGGTGGTGGCGGTGCCGCTGGGCGTCCTGCTCGGCTCGGTGCCGCTGCTCGGCACCGCCTCCCGGGCCGTGGTCGAACTGTGCCGGCCCATCCCGTCGGTCGCGCTGATCCCGCTGGCCATCCTGCTGTTCAGCTCGCCCGACCAGACGAAGATGTCGCTGGTCTTCTACGCCTGCCTGTGGCCCATCCTCGTCAACACGCTCTACGCGCTGCGCGACGTCGACCCGGTCGCCAAGGAGAGCCTGCGCAGCTTCGGGTTCGGGACGCCCGCGGTCCTGCTGCGGGTGTCGCTGCCGAGCGCCGCCCCGTTCATCGCCACCGGCGTCCGCATCGCCGCCTCCGTCGCGCTCGTCGTCGTGATCAGCACCGAGCTGCTGGTCGGCGGGGACAACGGCATGGGGATCTACCTCAACGACACGCAGTCCGGCGGCGGCCAGACCGACGTGCTGCTGGCCGGCGCCTGCTGGGCCGGCGTGCTCGGGCTGCTCGCCAACGGCGTGCTGATCGGCCTCGAGCGCTTCGCGTTCCGCTGGCACACCGCCCGCGCGGAGGGGATCGCATGAGGGCGCTCAGACTGGGCCGCGGCCTCGCCGAGCGGATCTGGCTGGTCGCCGCCGCCGTCATCGCGTGGCAGGTCGTCACCAGCACGGTCGAGGAGACCTACTTCCCGCCGCCCACCAAGATCGTCGACGCGCTGCACGAGCTGTGGTTCTCCGGGCCGGCGTCGAAGCTGTTCCTCACCGACAAGGCCGTCGACGACTTCTCCAGCAGCCTCACGCACCTGTTCATCGGCTGGGCCGCCGCCGGCGCCGCCGGCGTGGTGCTCGGCACCGCGATCGGCCGCTCCAGGGTCGCGCGCGACCTGCTGGACCCGGTGCTGCAGTTCCTGCGCGCCGTCCCGCCGCCCACCCTGCTGCCGTTCTTCATCGTGGTGTTCCAGATCGGCGCCACCATGCAGATCGTCACGATCGCGTTCGGGGTGGTGTGGCCGGTGCTGCTCAACACCTCCGACGGCGTGCGCACCGTGGACCCGCTCCAGCTGGAGACCGCCAAGGTCTTCGGCGTCTCCCGGTTCCGCCGGCTGCTGGTGGTCATCCTGCCCGCCGCCGCGCCGAAGATCTTCGCGGGGCTGCGGGTCGCGCTGTCGTTCGCGCTGATCCTGATGGTCATCTCCGAGATCGTCGGCAGCACGTCCGGGATCGGGGCGGAGCTGCTGAACGCCCAGCGCACGTTCGAGATGCCCGCCATGTGGGCCGGGATCGTCATGCTCGGCGTCCTCGGGCTGCTGTTCAACGGGCTGTTCATGCTGCTGGAGCGGCGGCTGCTGTCCTGGCACGCCGGCGCCCGCCGGCTGACGAGCTGATGCGCACGATGGAACCGGCGACGCCCGCCCCCACCACCACCCGGCCGCCGGCGGCGACCCCCCCGGCGCGCCCCCGGGCGGGAGTTACCCCCGAAAAAAATGCGGCCGGGTGCGGCCTGTAAAACGGCGAAGGCAAAACTACGGCCCGCGGCCCCAAACCCACG
>NZ_JBEYYT010000530.1:0-5541 GCF_040645715.1 Spirillospora sp. NPDC046719
GCGGGCCGCGCGCCGCGCGGCGGCGCGCGCGGGCGGCGCCGCCCCGGACCGGGTCGCCGCCGAGACCGACAAGTCCGACGAGATGGAGGGCCTCTACATCAAGGTGGAGGAGGACGGGGAGACGGTCGACCGCTACAAGTGGGTCCGGCCGAGCTTCCTGACCGCGATCCTCGACTCGGGGACGCACTGGCAGGAGCGTCCGATCGTCGCCAACGGCCTGGCCGACCCGGAGGTGCTGTATGCGGGTGTTCGCTGATCTGTGCCCGGCGCCGCCGCACTGGGACGTCCGGTGGGACGACATCCGCGAGGCGTTCGGGTGGGTGCGCGAGATGGCGGGCGTCCCGCAGGACGCGGTGTTCCACGGCGAGGGCGACGTCGAGGTCCACACCCGGATGGCGTGCGAGGCGCTCGCGGCGCTCCCGCAGTGGCGGGCGCGTCCGGAGGACGAGCGGGTGCGGCTGTTCACGACGGTGCTGATGCACGACATCGCCAAGCCGCACTGCACCCGCACCGAGGACGACGGCCGGATCACCGCGCGCGGCCATTCGCGCCGCGGCGACCTGATGGTGCGGCGCATCGTGTGGGAGATGGGCGCGCCGGTCGCGTGGCGCGAGCACGTCGCCGCGCTGATCCGCCACCACCAGGTGCCGTTCTGGGCGCTGGAGCGCCCCGACCTGCAGAAGATCGCGTTCCGGGTGAGCCTGCTGGCCCGCAACGACGACCTGGTGCTGCTGGCGTCGGCCGACATCCTCGGCCGGATCTGCCCCGACACCGACGAGCTGCTGGACAACGTCGCCCTGTACGGGGAGTACTGCGCCGAGCAGCGGTGCCTGGACGCGCCGCGCGCGTTCCCGTCCGACCACGCGCGGTTCTGGTACTTCCGCAAGGACGACCGCGACCCCGACTACGCCGCCTACGACGACACCCGCTGCACGGTGACGGTGCTGTCGGGCCTGCCGGGGGTCGGCAAGGACCACTGGATCGCCGCGAACCGGCCGGACGTGCCGGTGGTGAGCCTGGACCGGCTGCGCACCGAGATGGGCGTGTCGCCCGCCGGCGACCAGCACGCGGTCGCCGCGGCCGCGCACGAGCTGGCCCGGGGGCACCTGCGCGCCGGGCGGTCGTTCGTGTGGAACGCCACGAACGTGTCGCGGACGCAGCGCGAGCAGTGCACCGGTCTCATCGCCGGCTACCAGGGCCGGGTGGAGCTGGTGGCGCTGGAGGCGCCGCCGGCGGTGCTGCGCGACCGCAACCGCGGCCGGGACGCGCCGGTTCCGGACGCGGTCATCGACCGGCTCGTCCGCCGCTGGGAGACGCCCGACCCGACCGAGGGGCACCGCGTCGACTGGGTGAGCACGGCCTGACGATTAGAGTCGTCGGGTGCGCTTGTATCTGTCGTCGTTCCGGATGGGCGGGCACCCCGACCGGCTGCTCGGCCTGCTGCCGACGCCGGGGGCCGAGACCGCGGTGATCGCCAACGCTCTGGACGCGGAGTCCGCGGAGGGCCGGCGGGCCGGGGTGCGAAGCGAGATCGCCGCCTTGACCGCGCTCGGGCTGCGTCCGACCGAGATCGACCTGCGGCGGTACTTCGGCCGGCCCGCCTCCGCCATCGCCGCGGAGCTGGCGCGCTTCCCGCTGGTGTGGGCGCGGGGCGGCAACGCGTTCGTGCTGCGCCACGCGCTGGCCCGCAGCGGCGCCGACGCCGCGCTCACCGGCCTGCTCGGCCGCGACGCGCTCGTCTACGCCGGGTACAGCGCGGGCGGCTGCGTGCTGGCGCCGAGCCTGCGCGGCCTTGAGGCGTGCGACGACCCGGACGCCGTGACCCGCGTCCACGGGGACCCGCCGGTCTGGGACGGCCTGGGCGTCCTCGATCACGCGCTCGTCCCCCACGTCGACTCCCCCGGGCATCCGGAGTCGGAGGTCCTGACGGCCGTCGCCGCCCGCTACCGGGGCGAAGGCGTCCCGCACCGGTCGCTGCGCGACGGCCAGGTCCTGCTGGTCGACGGCGCGGAGACCGCGATCCTCTGACGATCGCGGAAGGGGCCGCCGGGCGTCGCCGGCGGCCCCTTCGCTCAGTGCCGTGTGCTGCTCAGTGCCGTGTGCTGCTCAGTGCCGGGCGCGGTGGGCGTTCAGATGGCGGGCGGTGGTGGCGCGAGGTGCGGGGCTCGCCGTCGCCGGAGCTGCTGCCGCCGGACCGGCGCCGAAGATCCCGGTGAACAGGTCGGTGCTGTTGACGCCGGGTCCGGTGTCGTTGGTCTCGATCACCGCGGGCTGGAACCCGTGCCCGGCGGCCGCGACGCTCTCGTAGTCGCCGAGGAAGTGGCCCCATCCGGCGTAGGGCGCCTTCAGCCAGTCGAAGACGCGGGAGATGCGGCGCTCGGACGGGCGGTTCTCGCCGCCGCGCGGGAACGTGAGGTACCACATGGCGGCCGGCAGCGCGGTGGTGTCGCCGGGGCGCAGGTAGCGCAGGTCGACGTAGGTGATAGCGACCGTGCCGCGGTCGTTCACCGCGATGGACGGGGTGAAGGCGGGCGCCGCCGGCGCCCCGTTGACGCGCACCGGAGCCGACCAGGTGCGGCCGCCGTCGGTGGAGTGGACGAGCTGGATCTGGTCGTAGGAGCCGGTGGGGTCGGCGCCCTCGAACGTCGCGTAGAGCTCGCCGGTCTGCGGGTCGACGGCGGCGCTGATGAGGTTGGCCCCGCCGCGCAGCGCCTTGGACGGGTCGTCGGGGGCGTTGGGGTCGACCTCCGGCACGGAGGTGTCGGGCGCGACCGTGACGGGCTTGCTCCAGGTCCGGCCCTGGTCCTTGGAGGTGACGACGGCGAAGTGCAGGTCGACCGGCTCGGTGGCGTCGACGCCGCTGTAGGTCTGCCATTCGAAGAAGTCGTACAGGACGTCGCGGCGGGCGTCGGCGACGATGACGTTGCCGATGGTCTGGGAGTTGGGGACCGCGCCGGTGTCCACGAACGGGTGCGCGGGCGTCCAGGTGCGGCCGTGGTCGCGGGTGATGGCGATGTAGGAGGGGCCGGTGTAGTGGGCGCCGGGTCCGGTGGTGACCTGGTCGATGCGGTCCCACACCTGGTAGGCGGTGCCGGGGTGGCGCGGGTCGGCGGTGACGGAGTTCTTGTCGTCGACGATGGACGGGTCGGTGTCGTCGATGAGCTGGGTGGTGCGGGTCCAGGTGCGTCCGCCGTCGTAGGAGGTGGCGGCGCCGACGCCGTTGCGGGCCGTGGACACGTCGAAGTCCAGGCCGCTGGCGTAGGCGACGCCGTCGGGGCCGAAGTCCACCCAGGCGTCGGAGGCGCGCTCGTAGTTCAGGCCGCCGGGGGCGCACTTGCTGAACGGCAGCGTGGTCTTGGTGAAGTGCCGTCCGTCGCGGCTGTAGGAGGCGGCGACGCCTTTGGCGCCGCCGTCGGACCAGCGGTCCTGCTGGTAGACGGCGATGACGCGGCCGGGCCGGTGCCGGTCGGCGGCGATCCACGGTTCCACTTCGGCGCCCGGGTAGACCGTGCCGTCCGGGCTGGCGCCGGCGGTGCAGGCGGCGTAGGGGTCGCCGGGCGAGATCGGGTGGACGGGCTGCGCGGCCGGGCCGGGCGCCGCGTGCGCCGCGGGCGCGGTGGCGAGCGCGGCGCCGAGCAGCAGCGCGGCGGCGGTGATCGTTGTGCGGGTCGTCATCGGGGGGAGCTCCTCGGAGGGTCGGTGGAGCCGGACGGCGGCGGTGAGGATCTGCTCGTCGTCGCCTGGGACGGGCGCTGGGAGCAACGCCCGCGCGGAAGGTAGATCCGCCTCAGCGGGCCCACAAGACCCGGTGGCCGACTCTGGACACGCACGCCGGGTCCGGTACCGGCCAGACGGGCACGGGCCGGGCGCGGACCGGACGCGGCGTCGGCGGTGACCGCGATGTGGCGGTTCGCCGGAGTGCATCCGTATCGTGAACGCTGATCTTGACATGTGAGACGTCGGCGAGGGAGGCTCGACCCGTGTCCGATCATGAAACCGGCCCCGGCCGGAAGCCCGGCGGGGAACCGGTCGCGCTCGTCACCGGGGCGGGCTCGGGCATCGGCGCCGCCGTCGCCGTCGCCCTGCTGGACCGCGGCTGGCGGGTGTGCCTGGCGGGGCGCCGCGCCGCACCGCTCGCGGACACCGCCGCGCGCGCCCGCGACGCCGGGGACCGGGCACTGCCCGTCCCCGCCGACGTCACCGACCCCGCGTCGGTCGAGGCGCTGTTCGGCACCGTCGCCGAGCGCTGGGGACGGCTGGACCTGCTGGTCAACAACGCCGGGGTGTTCGGCGCGCCGCAGCCGGTCGAGGAGTTCTCGCACCGCGAGTGGCGGACCGTCCTCGACACCAACCTCACTGGCGCGTTCCTGTGCGCCCAGCAGGCGTTCCGCATGATGAAGGAGCAGGACCCGCGGGGCGGCCGGATCATCAACAACGGGTCGCTGTCGGCGCACACCCCGCGCCCCCTGTCGGCCGCCTACACCGCCAGCAAGCACGCGATCACCGGCCTCACCAAGACGCTGTCGCTGGAGGGGCGCCCGCACCGGATCGCGTGCGGGCAGATCGACGTCGGCAACGCCGCGACGGAGATGACCGGCCGGTTCGGGTCCGGCACCCTGCAGGCCGACGGGTCGGTGAGGCCCGAACCGGTGATGGACGTCCGGCACGTCGCCGACGCCGTGCTGTACATGGCGGGCCTGCCGCTGGACGCCAACGTGCAGTTCATGACGGTGATGGCCACCGCGATGCCCTCGTTCGTCGGCCGCGGCTAGGGGCCCGGCGCGCCGCGTCCCACGTTTAGGTCCCCACCAGGGGGAACGGGTCTGCCGCAGGCTTCGAAACGACGGCACGCGGAGGGGGCCTGAGGCCATGAGCACCCTGCGGACACACGACGGCCGGAGCGCCGCCGACATCACCGGGGCGTCCCGGCAGGACACCGGACGCGCCCCCGCGGTCCACGACGGGAACAGGAGCGAGGCCGGGACGGGCGAGCTCGTCCGGCAGGCGACGCAGCAGGTCTCGGAGCTGATGCGCGCGGAACTGCGGCTCGCCGTGGCGGAACTGAAGGACAAGGGCCGGCACGCCGGCACCGGCGCCGGCATGTTCGGCGGCGCGGCGCTGGTCGGCCTGTTCGGGGCGGCGGCGCTGCTCACGGCCGTGATCGCCGCGATCGCGGTGGTGCTGCCGGTGTGGGCGTCGGCCCTCATCATCGGCGGCGCGCTGGTGGCGGTCGCGGGCGTGCTGGCGCTGCTCGGCATGGCGCAGACCAAGCGGGCGACGCCCGCCAAACCCGAACGGGCGATGGACGAGGCGCGCATGACCGTCCACGACCTGAAGGAGAGGGCGACGCACCGATGACCACCCAGGGCAGGCACGGCGCCGACGCCGGCACCGAGGAACTGCGCCAGGAGGTCGACCGGGCCCGCCAGGAGCTCGGGGAGACCGTCGAGGCGCTGGCGGCCAAGGCCGACGTCAAGGCGATGGCCCGCGACCGGGCCGACCAGGCCAGGGAGATGGCCCGCGAGCGCATGCTGCGCGCCC
>NZ_JBEYYT010000531.1:0-5538 GCF_040645715.1 Spirillospora sp. NPDC046719
CGGGCTGCTCGTCCGCGCCGACGAGCACCTGCCGGAGCTGCTGCTGCAGGAGGGCGGCTCGCTGGCGGCGCTGGTGGCGGCGCGGCGGCTGGCCCCGCTGGAGGCCGCGGGCCCGCGGCAGGGCGTCCGGCTGGCGGAGACGCTGCTGGAGTGCATGAAGCACGGCTTCAACGCCACCGGCGCCGCCGAGGTGCTGTGCGTGCACCCCCAGACCGTCCGGTACCGGCTCGCGCAACTCCACGAGATGTTCGACTTCGACATCGAGGACCCCGATCTCCGCCTGGAGATGATGCTGCTGCTCAGCACCTGGATCCGGGCCCGTTCCTCTTCCTGAGCGCCTCCCGCCCGAACGGCGTGCCGATCCGCGCGCCTTTTCCGGTGCCGCGCCGCGCCGCGACGTCATGGTGGGGCGCGGAATCCGCTACGGTCAGGGGCGCCGCGTTGGCGAGGGGAAGGAACACAAGGTACAGATGGCCGAGAAGGTCATTCGAGTCGACGACATCGACGGCTCCGAAGGGGACGATGTCACCAAGCGGGACTTCGAGGTCCTGGGCCGGACGTTCACGATCGACCTCAGCGAGGACAACTACAAGCGGTTGAACGAGATGCTGGACGCGCTCGCGCCCTTCATCGAGAACGCCGCGGAGGTGAAGCCCGCGGGGAAGGGCCGCAAGCCTCGGGTAGCGAAGATCAAGGGCTACACGAACGGCGATGTCCGCGACTGGGCATTGCGCGAGGGCGTCGAAGTCTCCGAGCGTGGCAAGATATCGGATGAGGTCTATGCTGCATTCATCGACGCTCATCCGGACGCGAAGCCGGACGCATAGCTAGAGGGAGTCCCCGCATGGCACAGAAGGTCGAAGTCCTTCTCGTGGACGACATCGACGGTGGCGAGGCCGACGAGACGGTCAGCTTTTCACTCGATGGCACCAGTTACGAGATCGACCTGAGCAAGAAGAACGCCGCGAAGCTGCGCGACGGGCTGGAGCCGTTCGTGGCCGGTGCCCGCAAGGCGCGCAAGCCGGCGGGCAGGCAGGCCCGCGGCACGCGTACCGCGGGCAGCCGCGAGCGGTCCGCCGAGATTCGCGAGTGGGCGAAGAACCACGGCATCAAGGTCAATGAGCGGGGCCGTATCCCCGCCAATGTGATCGAGCAGTACGAGGCCGCGCACTAGCGCCCCGCGCGGCCGGCCGAGTTCCGGCAGAGCGCCGAGGGGCCGGAGTGAAATTCTCACTCCGGCCCCTCACGCATTAGTGCGCACCGGGCAAATCGCCTTTCGCTCGGCATTCCCCGAATTCCACATGCTGGACATCCTCGGCGGGCGAGTCGGTAGGGTGACGCCCGGGGGGACCGGCAAAGGGGGGCAAGCGGGGTTGAAGCACGCGACGCGACGGGACCGTGTCCGGTACTGGTTCGACACGACGATGTCGAAGGGCACGCCGGCGCTCATCGGCTGGCTCGGGCTCGCGTCGGCAGCGCTCGTGCTCGTGGTGGCGACCGCCGCGGTCGTCCTCGCGCCGCGCGACAGCGACCGCAACGGGCACTGGCCCGGCATGGTGTGGCGCAGCCTGCTGCGCACCCTGGACCCCGGCACGATGGGCGGCGACAGCGGCGGCGTCGCGTTCCTCGGCCTGATGCTCGTCGCCACGGTCGGCGGCATCTTCATCGTCAGCTCGCTGATCGGCGTGCTCACCACCGGCCTGGAGAGCAAGATCACCGAGCTGCGGAAGGGCCGGTCGCGGATCGTCGAGCAGGGCCACACCGTGCTGCTCGGCTGGTCGGAGCAGGTGTTCACGGTCGTCGCCGAGCTGGTGGAGGCCAACCAGAGCGAGCGGCGCTCGTGCGTGGCGATCCTCGCCGACCGCGACAAGGTCGAGATGGAGGACGCCATCCGGGCGCGGGTCGGCGAGTTCGGCCGGACCCGGATCGTGTGCCGCACCGGCAACCCGCTGAAGGTCGCCGACCTGGAGCTGGTCAGCCCCGGCACCGCGCGGTCCATCATGGTGATCTCGCCGGAGGTCGAGGACGCCGACACCCACGTCATCAAGGTGCTGCTGTCGCTCGGCGCGCGCGCCTGGGAGCGGCGCCGGCCGCACGTCGTCGCCGCGGTGCACGACTCGGCGAACCTGCCCGCGGCCCGGCTGGCCGGCGGCGAGGCCGCGTGGGTCATCGACGCCGACGACATCGCGATCCGGCTGATCGTCCAGTCGCACCGGCAGTCCGGCCTCTCGCAGGTCTGCACCGACCTGCTGGACTTCGCCGGGCACGAGTTCTACATGCGCGCCGAGCCGTCGCTCGCGGGGCTGGCGTTCGGCGAGACGCTGTCGCGCTACGACCTCGGCGTCCCGGCGGGGCTGCGGCACAGCGACGGCACGGTCGCGCTGAACCCGCCGATGGACACCCCGGTCCGCGCCGACGACGAGATCATCGTGCTGGCCGAGGACGACCTGCTGATCCGGCTCGCGTCCGGGCCGCCGCCGCCCGTCCGGGAGCGGGCGATCACCACCGCGACCGCGCGGGAGCCGGTGCCGGAGCGCACCCTGCTGCTCGGCTGGAACCACCGCGCCCAGAAGATCATCGAGCTGCTGGACGACTTCCTCGCCCCCGGTTCGGCGCTGACCGTGGCCGCGCCGCGTGAGGACCCGACCGGCGGGCTCGGCCCGTTCGCCAACCTCAAGGTCGGCTTCGTGCGCGCCGAGCCGACCGACCGGCCGTCCCTGGAGTCCCTGGACGTCGGGTCCTACCAGCACGTCATCGTGCTGTCGGAGGCCGGCTACGACCGCGAGCACGCCGACGCGCGCACGCTGGTGACGCTGCTGCACCTGCGCGACATGGAGGACGCGCTCGGCGACCCGTTCTCCATCGTCAGCGAGATCAACGACGACGCCAACCGGGAGGTCGCGCAGGTCACCAAGGCCGACGACTTCGTGGTCAGCGACAAGCTGATCAGCCTGATGCTGACCCAGCTGAGCGAGAACCGGCACCTGTACGACGTGTTCGCCGACCTGCTCGACCCGGCCGGGTCGGAGATCTACCTCAAGCCCGCGTGCGACTACCTCGTGCCGGGCGGCACCGCCGACTTCGCGACGCTGATCGAGTCGGCGCGGCGCCGCGGCGAGGTCGCGCTCGGCTACCGGCTGAGCGACCGGTACCACGAGCCGCCCGGCTACGGCGTGGTGCTCAACCCGGACAAGACGGCCCCGCTGGTGCTGTCCGCGCACGACCGCGTCATCGTCCTCGCGGAGAACTGACGCCCGCCGGCGCGCGGCCCGCCATTACGGTCTGTCCGGAATGCGGGGCCGTGGAAATGCCGGTGCGCGAACGGCCACGGATCGCCCACAATTGGACCGACGGGGTGATCAATCGTGGGCGATCAGATGCTGCGCCTTGGTGCGCGCATAGCCGAGATCGAGGCGCTGTACGGCTGCGCGCTGGACGAGCGGGACCGCCGCGCCGCGCGTCGGCTGCTGGCCGAGCTGGCACGGGCGGGGGCCCTGCTGGCCGAGGAGGCCGACCGGGCGGCGAGGCCCGTGCGGCGCACCGCCGGGACGCGTCCCGGCCGGACGCGCCTGCGCCGCCGCATAGCCGGCACCCAACGCACCGCCGACCGCATCATTGCTGTGTTCTCACAAACCCGGCCCAAGGGCCTCGCCTAGCGGCTGTGTCTCCACAACCACGACTCAAGGGCCTCGCCTAGCGGCTCGGCCCTTGACCGGGATTGGGCGAGCGCGAACTCGCTTCGCGAGCTTCCCGGTGGGGCTCGCCTTCGGCTTCGCCCCACCGGTCGGATAACGCGCTCGCGCGGCGGCTTGACCTTGTGATGCGGCCGGCCCTAGTGCGTCTCTTCGCGGTCCTTGGGGAGGGCGAGTTCGGGGGCGGTGGGCAATGCCTCGGCGACCTCCTCGCGGAGGGCGCGTTCGGTGCGGTGGGCGTCCTCGGCCATGCCGCGGATCTCGGCGGCGGCCATCTCGTCGCCGACCGTGCCGGCGAGCAGGTCGCGGTAGCGGGCGTTCTGCTCCGGCAGCGCGGCCAGGACGCGCGACTCGTGGAAGGCCTCGTCGGCCTCGCCGACGCGGCGCGCGTACGCCTCCAGCGCCTCGATCCGGACGGTGACGGAGCGCGCCGACAGCGCGAGCGCGCGCTCCTGCGGTTCGAGGAGGGCCCGGACCCGCGGGGACAGCCGCTCGGTCTGCTGCACGACGCGCTCCCGGCGCAGCCGGGTGTGCTCGGCGAGCGTGGACGCGATCGCCCACTCCTGCCGGGGCAGCACGACCGTGTTGCCGACGTCGTCCAGCAGCCCGGTGCGGTGCGACTGCGAGCGGAGGACGGCGTCGATGGCGCTCTGGGCGCGGACCAGCAGCCGGGCCGCGGGCCGGTCGAAGTCGGCGGGCAGCAGGTAGCGGCCGTGGTGCTCGCGGGCGGCGCGGGCGGCGGCGGGCTCGCGCAGGTGCCGCAGCGCGCCGACGACCCAGCCGGTGAAGCTGACGGCGGCGAGCAGCACGGCGGCCTCCTGCTGCCCGAGCAGCAGCAGGAGGACCTGCAGCGCCGGGGTGAGCATCATCGCCAGGACGGGCAGCCTCCCCCACCGCAGCGCGCCGCCGACGAGGTCGTCCTGGTCGAGCGAGGCGAGGAAGAACACCCGCAGCCAGCCGCCGGGCAGCACGCCGTAGAAGAAGGCGAACGCCGGGATCCACAGCATCCGGCCCGCGACGGTGGCGGCGGTCACGGCCGGCGGCGCGGGCGCGGGCAGGCTCGCCGCGACCAGCCGCTCCGGGGCGGCGGCGAGCACGGCGCGGTCCGCGACGGGAATGCCCGGGTCGAACACCGGACGGGGACGGCTCTCATCGTTCATCGGCGCTCCCCACCGCCTCAGGACGTCCCGCGGCCCGGCGGTGCCGCCCGCGGGAGATCTGCCCGTTCTGCCTTCGTTCACTTGCTATCACTTGTGCCCAGCCATCCCCGGAATGTCACGAGATCCGGAAATTAGGGCCGCCCGGCGGGGCCGCAGACCCTTTAGCCATGACCTAAATCAATGCCGGTGACGGCCCGTTCGCGGTGGGGTGGGCGGATGACCGTCGCCCTCGCCGTGATCCTCGCCGGAGTGCTGCACGCCGTCTGGAACGCGATCGCGAAGGGCGCGCCGGACCGGTGGGCCTCGTTCGCGCTGATCGGCCTCGGGGAGGCGCTGGTCGTGCTGCCGATGGGCGCGGTCGTCGGGCCGCCGGACCGGGCGGCGTGGCCGTGGCTGCTCGCGTCGGTCGCCGTCCACATCGTCTACATGGGGCTGCTGCTCGTGTCGTACCAGCTCGGCGACTTCAGCCAGGTGTACCCGCTGGCGCGGGGCAGCGCGCCGCTGCTGGTGGCGGCCGTGGCGGCGGCGGTGCTCGGCGAGCGGCTCACGTGGGCGCAGGACGCGGGCGTCGCGGCGGTCTGCGGCGGGCTCGGCGTGCTGGCCTTCGCGGGCCGCCGCGACGGCGCCGGGAAAGGCGGCACGGCCGCGGGAGGCGGTGTGGTCGCGGATGGTGGCGTGGACGCGGG
>NZ_JBEYYT010000532.1:0-5528 GCF_040645715.1 Spirillospora sp. NPDC046719
AATAACCATTCGAGACCATGAACGCGGCGTGACCGTTCGATTACCCTTAGCTTGTGCTCCATGCCCACAAGCGCACACGAGCTGCCGCTGGAGATGGTCCGCAACCGGCCCCAGCTCGTCCCGACCATCCTGCGGACCGTCTTCGGCCTGGACATCCTCGGCGAACCGAGCATCACGTCCGAGTCCTTCGCGGATCTGAGCCCGGCCGAACTCCGGTGCGACGCCACCGTCCTGTTCGACACCCGCGACAAGCGCACCCACGGCGTCATCGTCGAGTCGCAGCAGCGGTTCGACGGCGGCAAGCGGTACAGCTGGCCCGCCTACATCGCCCTGCTCCGGCTACGCCACAAATGCGGGGCGACGCTGCTCGTCCTCTGCCCGGACGAGAACAGCGCCCGCAGATGCGCCGCCCCCATCCACATGGGCCATCCCCGCTGGGTGCTCGAACCCCTGACCGTCCACCCCGGTATGCTCCCCCCGATCACCGACCCCGGCGAAGCCGCCCGCATGCCCGAACTCGCCGTCCTCAGCGCCCCCGCGCACGCCGACGGCCCGCACGCATCCGCCGTGGTCAGCGCCGTCGCGGCGGCCATCGACACGCTCACCGGAGACACCGGCCCTCTGTACCATGACTACCTGAGGACGCTGCTCTCCGACGCTGCCCGCAAGCTCCTGGAGGACACTGTGAAGACCGCCGGCTACGAGTGGCAGTCAGACTTCGCCAAGACCCACATCGCCGAAGGCGAGGCGAAGGGGGAAGCCAAGGGGGAGGCCAAGGGGGAGGCCAAGTCGGTGCTTCTCGTCCTGGAGGCACGCGGTCTTCACGTCCCCGACTCCGTCCGTGAACGTGTCACCGGCTGCACCGAGACCGACCAGCTCGAACGCTGGGTCCGTCGGGCCGCCGTCATCGAGCGCGCCGAGCAGCTCTTCGACTGACGCCCCCGCTGCCGAGCGGGGGCGGCCTCTTCGACTGATGCGAATCCGGCCCCGTCCTGATGGGCGGGGCTGGTTCGCGTGGTGGGGGCGGCTGGATGGTGTGGGGTGGCTGGTGTCGGACGAGGGGCGGGGGATCACTGGGCAGGTGATCAACTCTGCGGGGGGTTTTCGGGGGTGGAGCGGGTGAGGAGGAGGCCGGCGGCGGCGAGGAGGGCCAGGACGATCACCGTGCCGCCGTAGACGTCGGCGGTGTCGCGCAGGCCGATGTGCGTGGTGGCGAAGCCGGCGGCGATCGCGGGGAGGCTGAACGCGAGGTAGCTGAGGGTGTAGACGGTCGCGAACAGGGCGGCGCGGCGGGCCGGTTCGGCGAGGGACGCGGCGATGCGGAACGCGCCGAGGAACGCGGCGCCGAAGCCGAGGCCGGAGATCACGGTGGCGGTGAAGAACAGCGATGTGGACGCGGCGGCCAGCGCGGTGAGGGTGAGGGCGAGGCCGGCCGCGAGGACGACGGAGCCGCCGATCATCATGGGGCGGGGGCGGCGGGCGCCGGTCGCGATGACGGCGGTGGCGCTCGCGGCCATCAGCGCGAAGACGACCAGGCCGCCGACGAGGTGGCTGCGGACGCCGAGGACGCCGGCGGCGAGCGACGGGCCGAGCGACATGTAGAGGCCGACGACGCCCCAGGTGGCGATCAGGCTGGGGACGATCAGCAGGAACGTTCCGCGGGCGCCGCGGGGGACGCTGATCTGCGGGCGCAGCGAGGCGAGGGCGCCGGGGCGGCGGGCGGACGTCTCCGGCATGAGCAGGATGCCGGCGACGGCGAGGGCGCACAGGGCGGCGAGCAGCCAGTAGACGAGGGTGGTCGGCGCGGGCGCGTACTGGACGAGCAGGCCGGAGCCGAGGGCGCCGGCGCCGAGGCCGATGCCGGGGGTGGCGCTGTTGACGAGGGAGGCGAGGCGCTGGTCGTGCGGGGGCTGAAGGTCGACGAGGCCCGCGCTGATCGCGCCGGTGGCGGTGCCGGTCGCGAGGCCCTGCAGGATGCGGGCGGCGATGAGCCAGCCGACGCCGTCCGCGGAGACGAACATCAGCATCGCGGCGACCTGGGCGACCAGTGCGGCGGCGAGCACGGGGCGGCGGCCGATGTGGTCGGAGAGGGCGCCGACGGTGACGAGCGCGGCCAGCAGCGCGAGGGCGTAGACGGCGAAGACGACGGTGAGCGTGGTCGCCGAGAACTTCCATTCGGCCTGGTAGACGACGTAGAGGGGGGACGGTGCCGCGGCCGCGGCCATGAAGGCGAGGAGGGTGGCGGCGAGGGTCCAGAAGGCGGCGGCGCGGGGAAGCCTGCGGGCGCGCGGGCGCGCGGCGGGTTCGGCGGCCGGGAGGGCGGTGGTCACGGCGAACTCCTAAAGCAAAGATATTGGCTTTAAGAGACCGTACCCGCCTCGCGGCCCTAAAGCAAAGAATATTGCGTTAACCTGGCGCCATGACCACCGCCACCCGTTCCGCGTCGGCGCGGCCCGGCGGGCGCAGCGCCCGCGTCCGGGACGCGGTGCACCGCGCGGTCACCGAGCTGATCTGCGAGCGCGGCGCCGACCGGGTCACGATCCCGCTGGTCGCGGCGCGCGCGGGCGTCAACCCGACGACGGTCTACCGGCGCTGGGGCACCGTGCCCGCGCTGCTGGCCGACGTGGCCGCCAAGGAGCTGGACGCCGACGCGCCTCCACCGCCGACCGGCGACCTGCGCGCCGACCTCGCGGCGTACGCCGAGTGGGACCTGGCGCATCTGTCGCGTCCCGGCGGCATCGCGTTCTTCCGCGCGGAGGTCGCGGACGACCTCGACGAGCGCAAGGCGGGCCTGCGCGAATGCCTGCGGCAGGTCGACGGCGACCTGGAGGCGATCGTCGCCGCGGCCCGCGCGGGCGGCGAGGCCGACCCGCCGCCGGTCGAGGAGATCATCGACCGGGTGGTGGCGCCGCTGTACTTCCGGGTCGTCTTCTCGATCCCGGGCACCGACGCCCGGTTCGCCCGGCGGCTGGCCGAGGAGTTCCTCGACGGGCGGTCCTGACCGGGACGCGGCCGCCCCCGGCGCCGCGTCCCGGACGCGGATCAGGCGCGGCAGACGATCTCGCCGTGCGTGACGGAGTACCAGCCGTCCTCGGCGGCGGCCCACTCCTTCCAGCCCTCGTAGACGCGCCGCAGTTCCTCGCGGGTGGCGTGGCCGGCGGCGACGGCCTTGTCCGCGACGGACGAGTCCCGCATCCGGCCGCCCCACGACTCGCTCCACCACTCGCGCTCCTCCGGGGTGGCGTAGCACCAGGCCGACGCGGACGCGGTGACGTCGGTGAACCCGGCCCGCCGCGCCCAGGAGACCAGCCGGCGTCCGGCCTCGGGCTCGCCGCCGTTGCCGCGCGCCACCTTGTAGTAGATGGGCAGCCAGGGGGCCATGGCCTCGGGTTCCGGGTACCAGATCATGGTGCCGAAGTCGGCCTCGCGGGCGGCGACGATCCCGCCGGGCTTGGCGACCCGGCGCATCTCGGCCAGCGCCCGCACGGGGTCGGCGATGTGCTGCAGGACCTGGTGGGCGTGGACGACGTCGAAGGTGTCGTCGGGGAAGTCCAGGTCGTGGACGTCGGCGACGGCGAACTCGACGTTGGTCGCGCCCTTGGCCTCGACGTTGCGGCGCGCCTCGGCCAGGACGACCTCGGCGGCGTCGGTGGCGACGACGCGTCCGGGCGCGACCAGCTCGGCCATGCCGGCGGTGATGGTGCCCGGGCCGCAGCCGACGTCCAGCACCGAGAGCCCGGCGCGCAGGTGCGGGACCAGGTACGCGGCGGAGTTCTCGACGGTGCGCCACTGGTGCGCGCTCAGCACGGTCGCGTGGTGGCCGTGGGTGTAGGTCGCGTTCGCGGACATCGGGATCACCTCTCTGTCGATGCCCGCAGCCTACGCCGACTTCTCAGATTTTGAGAACTGAATCTCATGATATGAGACAGCAATGCGCGGACATGCGAAAGGGGGCCGAGGCGCGATGCCTCGGCCCCCTTTCGGAGCCGGTTCGTCAGGCGGCCGCCGTCAGGCCGCCTCGCCCGTCACGCGGCCTTGCTCGTGAGGCCGCACTGCTCGTCGGGCCGCCTTCTCGTCATGCGGCCAGGGCGATGCGCCGGCCGGCGACGCGCCGCGCGGCGGGGACCGCCGGGACGGGCGCCGGGGCGGGCACCGGGGTCGGCACCGGGGCGGGCAGCGGTTCGATCACGGCCAGCGCCGGCGGAACCTCGGCGTAGGCGTTCAGCGTCGCGTGGGTGAGTTCGGTGAGCCACGGCTGCACGACGGTCCGCTCGGCGGGCCCGTCCAGCCGCGGGTGGGTGAGATGGAATGTGCCGGTCGCTTCGCTCACTGCCAACACCCCTTCCTTGACCCGGCGGCCCCGCGCCTGTGCGACGGCCACCGGTTGTCACATACCCCTAGGTACGTAGGCACAAGCCACTCGGTTCGGCGGCTGTTCCCAATCGCCCCAGGTTGTCCCCTAAGTCACATCCCAACCTAGAGTCCCCCTCGGACATTTCTCGAACAGATTTTCGGCTAGTCGGGGGTGGGCGCGGGGTCGGTGGTGACCGAGCGGAGCAGCGGCCGGCTCAGCGCGCTCGCGCCGGCGATCCCGCCGAACCCCAGCGCCACGAAGGCGGTGAGCGTCACCGCCCCGGACGCGCCGAACCCGATCGCGAACGGCGAGGCGAAGAACAGCCCGGTCGCCAGCGAGCCGCCGCCCATCACCACGAGCGGGATCAGGGTCTCCTGCCGCCGCGCCCGGTCCAGCACCCGCAGCGGGGTGCCCGCGAGGCGCAGCATCGCGTAGGCCTGCCGCCGGTCCAGCACGGCCGACGCGCCGGTGATGCCCGCGCTGGTGATCGCGATGAGGAACGACACGGCCAGTACGGTGAGCGCCCCCGTCCTCAGGTCGGCGAGCAACTGGTCCCGGCTCCGCTCCTCGTCGGCGGGGGTGGTGGCGACGTGGCCGGGAACGGCCGCGGTGAGCGCCGTGCGGGCCCGGTCGACGGCGGCCGCACCGCCGCGCACGGTGATCGCCACGACGGCGGTGTCCGCCGCCGGGCCTCCGGCGGCGGGCGGCCGCACCGCGACGCCCGCGCCGATCCCGTCCAGCCTGCCCCTGACCTGCTCGGCGACGGCGGCCGCGCGTCCGGGCGGGACGTTCAACCGCAGTTCGCCGGACGCCTTCGTCCCGGACGACGCCCCGCCGAGCAGGGCGAGGAACCCGGCGACGAACCCGGTCAGCGCGACGCCGGCGACCGTCCGCCACGCGGAGCGCGGGTCGTCCATCAGCCGGCGCCCGGCCAGCAGCCGCGCCGGGCTCCGCGCGAGGCCGACCGTGATCCGGCCGATCAGCGCGACCACCCACGGCCCGGCGAGGTTGATCGCGAGGAACGCCAGCACCAGGAACGCCAGCATGATCACCAGGCCGAGCCGGCCGAGGCCGGTGAGCCCGCCGCGGGGGGCGCCGACCCCGACGTCCACCGCCGCGAGCAGCAGGACGCCGGCGGGGCGCAACGCGGGGGGCGGGTGGCGCCGGGCGGCGC
>NZ_JBEYYT010000533.1:0-5517 GCF_040645715.1 Spirillospora sp. NPDC046719
GTCACCGGCGCCGCCAACCCCGTCAGCGGGCCGTACTTCAACTTCTCCACCCCCGAACCCACCGGCGTCGTCGCCGTCATCGCCCCCGACGACCCCCTCCTCGGCCTGGTCTCGGTGCTCGCACCCGCCATCGCCACCGGCAACACCACCATCGTCATCGCCTCCGAACCCGCACCACTCCCCGCGATCACCCTCGCCGAAGTCCTCGCCACCAGCGACCTGCCGGGCGGGGTGGTGAACATCCTCACCGGACACCGCACCGAACTCGCCCCCTGGCTCGCCTCCCACATGGACGTCAACGCCATCGACCTCACCGGCGTCCCCCACGAGGACATCCGGGACCTCGAAGACAGGGCCGCCGAGAACCTCAAACGCGTCCACCGCCCCACCACCACCGACTGGACAGACGACCCCGGAACCGCGCGCATGACCGCGTTCCTGGAGACGAAGACCGTCTGGCACCCCGTCGGGGTCTGATCCACGACCGCACACCAGCCAAGGACCCGGCGGAACCGCCGTGGCCTCTCCCCACTCATGCCTCGAACAGCCGGAACAGGAGGACCGCGATGAAACCCCACGGTGTTCTCGTCGTCGGCAGCATCACCGCGGACGTGACCGCGTTCAGCGCACGGTTCCCGCGGCGCGGCGAGACCGTGCTCGGCGATGACTTCACCCTCGTGCTCGGCGGGAAGGGGGCGAACCAGGCGGTCGCCGCCGCCCGCGCGGGGGCGCGGACATGGCTCGCCGGATGCGTCGGCCGGGACCCGTTCCGCGAGATCGTCCTGGACGGCCTGCGCTCGCACGGCGTCGAACTGGACGAGGTCCGGACCGTCGACGGCCGCACGGGCGTCGCGCACATCCGGGTGGACGCGTCCGGCGAGAACGACATCGTCATCACCCCCCTGGCGAACGCGGACCTCGACCCGGCGATGGTCGACGCGAGCATCGCCGCGACCGCCGGGAAGGCGGGCGTGCTGCTGCTGCAGCTCGAGGTCCCCGCCGCGACGACCTGCCACGCCGCGAAGGCGGGCCGGGCGGCCGGGCTGACGGTCGTCCTCGACCCGGCCCCCGCGCAGCCGCTGCCGGACGACGCGTGGCCGCACATCGACCTCGTCACGCCGAACGAGAGCGAGGCGGCCGAGCTGACCGGCGTGGAGGTGACCGACGCGGCGTCCGCCGAGCGGGCCGGGCGGTGGTTCCTCGACCGCGGCGTCGGCCACGCGCTGATCACGCTGGGCGCGGGCGGCGCCGTCTCCGTCACCGCCGCCGGCGCGCGCCACTTCCCGGCCTACGAGGTCACCGCCGTCGACACGACCGCGGCCGGGGACGCGTTCACCGGCTCGCTGGGCGCGGCGCTCGCGGCCGGCGACGACCTGGAACGTGCCATCGAACGCGGGATGGCCGCCGGCGCGCTGGCGACGACCCGTCCCGGCGCGAGCCCGTCCCTCCCCGGACGGGACGAGGTGGACGCGCTGATGTCCGGTACCACCCTGGAAGGAGCCGCCCGATGAGGCGCAACAACGGCACCCTCAACGGCCAGCTGGCCCGCGTCATCTCCGAGCTCGGGCACACCGACCTGCTCGCCGTCACCGACGCCGGGCTGCCCATCCCGCCCGGGGTGGAGCGGGTCGACCTGGCGGTGCGGGAGAACCTGCCGCGCTTCCTCGACCTGCTGGACACCGTCCTCGCGGAGGTCGCCGTGGAGGGCGTGCTGATGTCGGAGGAGGTCAAGGAGCACAGCCCGGACATGCTCGCCGAGGTCGAGGCGCGCTTCCCGGGCATGGCGGTGCGGTTCGTCCCGCACGCCGAGTTCAAGCGGGCCACCGGCGGCGCGCGGGCGGCGGTGCGGTCCGGGGAGTTCACCCCGTACGCGAACGTGCTGCTCACCGCGGGCGTCGTCTACTGACGGGAGATCGACATGCGGATGCAGCTGGTCGACGTCCACAAGTCGTTCGGGGAGAACCACGTGCTGCGGGGCGTCGGGCTCGCGGTAGAGGCGGGCGAGGTCGTCGCGCTGTGCGGCGAGAACGGCGCCGGCAAGTCCACCCTCACCCGGGTGATCTCCGGCGCGCACCAGCCCGACGCCGGGCGGGTCGTCATCGACGGGGAGACCACCGTCCTGAAGGACCCGCAGGCCGCGATGGCGCTCGGCATCGAGGTCATCTACCAGGAGTTCCAGCAGAACCTGTTCCCGAACCTGTCCGTCGCGGAGAACATGCACGTCCTCGACCGGGAGGGCCGGTTCGGGCGGCTGAGCGTGTCGCGGCGCCGGATGGCGGAGGCGGCCGCGGCGGCGCTGAAGGACCTCGGCCTGGACATCGACGTCCGGCGCCCGGTCGGCGAGCTGGGGGTCGCCGAACGGCAGATGGTCGAGATCGCGAAGGCGATGACGCACCGGCCGCGGCTGCTGATCCTGGACGAGCCGACCGCGGCGCTGGACGAGCGCGAGTCGGAGCGGCTGTTCGCGCAGGTCCGGCGGCTGCGCGAGGCGGGCGTCACCATCCTCTACATCAGCCACCGGCTGGACGAGGTGTTCGAGCTGTCCGACCGGATCGTCGTGCTGCGCGACGGCCGCGTCACCCTGGACGAGCCCACCGGGTCGCTCACCCCCGCCCGGGTCGTCACCGCGATGGTCGGCGACGCCGTGGACGACTTCTACCCGAAGGAGCGCAACGCCACGGACCGGGTCGTCCTGCGGGTCCGGGGCGCGTCGGGCGGCGAGGCGTTCCGCGACGTGGACCTCGACGTCCGGGCGGGCGAGGTGCTCGGCATCGGCGGCGTGGTCGGCTGCGGCCGCGGCGAGCTGCTGCGCGCCCTGTTCGGCCTGCACCCGCTGACCTCCGGGACCGTGACCGTGGACGGCGAGCCCGTCAGGGCGCGCGACCCGCGGCGGGCGATCGCCGCGAACATCGCCTACGTCACCCCGGACCGGTCCGGTGAGGGCCTCGCCCTCCAGCAGTCGGTCGAGGCGAACGTGTCGCTGCCGTCGCTCGGCCGGTTCACCACGGCCGACGTCGTCCGGCGCGGCCGGGAGCGCGCCGCGACCAGGAAGGTGATGGCGGACCTGCGGGTCCGCACCGCGTCGCCGTCGGTCCCGGCCGCGTCCCTGTCGGGCGGCAACCAGCAGAAGGCGCTCTTCGCCAAGTGGGTCATGACCGGCCCCCGGGTGCTGCTGATGGACGAGCCGACCCGCGGCGTCGACGTCGGCGCCAAGACCGAGATCTACCGGATCATCAACGGGCTCACCGCGGACGGCGTCGCCGTCGTGCTGGTCAGCTCCGACCTGCCCGAGCTGGTCGCCATGTCCGACCGCGTCCTGGTGATGCGGGAGGGGCGGCCCGTCTCCGAGCTGGCGGGCGACGACGTGAACGAACAGAACATCCTCGAACACGCACTGGTAGGTGCCCCATGACCCTCTCAGTCACGAGCCCGGCGTCCCGGTCGCGGCTCTCCTCCGCGGCCGCCGCCGCACGCCGGCTGCGCGCGGTCTGGATGCTGCTGCTGGTCGGGATCGTCCTGACCATCGCCTCCCCGGTCTTCCTGACGCACAACAACCTGATGAACGTGGGGCTCGCGACGTCGGTCGCGGCGCTGCTCGCGGTCGGGCAGACCTACGTGATCATCCTGGCGGAGATCGACCTGTCGGTCGGCGCGGCGCTCGGCTTCACCGCCGTCGTCACCGCGCAGACGCTCCGCGACCACGGCCTGGTCGCCGGGGTCGCCGCGGGCGTCGCGGCCGGCGCCGCGATCGGGCTGGTGAACGGGCTGCTCGTCACCAAGACGCGGATGCCGTCGTTCATCGCGACGCTCGCCACCATGTCGGTGCTGTCGGGTCTGAGCCTGCAGCTCACCAAGGGCAACCCCGTCGCCGTGACCGACTACGACTTCCAGGGCATCGGGCAGAACCGGATCGCCGGCGTGCCCGTCCCCGTGGTCATCATGCTGGTGGTGTTCGCGGCGGCCGGGTACCTGCTCGCCCGGACCCGGTTCGGCCGGCACGTCTACGCCACCGGCGACAACACCGAGGCGGCGCGGCTGTCCGGCGTCCGCACCGACCGCGTCAAGATCCTCGCGTTCGTGGTCAGCGGGGTGCTGGCGGCGCTCGCCGGGTTCATCCTGACCGCCCGGCTCTCGACCGCCGAGCCGACCGCCGGCACCGGCCTGGAGCTGGAGGCGATCGCCGCCGTCATCATCGGCGGGACGAGCCTCGCCGGCGGGCGCGGCACCCTGCTCGGCACCCTCGTGGGCGCGCTCGTCCTCGGCGTCATCGACAACGGGATGAACCTCCTCGACGTCTCGCCGTTCCTGCAGAACGTCGTGAAGGGCCTGGTCATCCTGCTGGCCGTGTTCCTGGACCGCAACATCGACGTGCTGCGCTCCCTCCTTCCGAAACGCGCGGACGGCACCGCGCCCGGCGGCCCGCCACATCGCGGCGGCACCGCCGCCGCCAAGACCCGCTGACCGGTTTCCCACCCCACCCCACCCCACCCCACCCCGCAAAGGAGATTCCCATGCGCGTGGCCCGTACCACCCGCGCCGCGATCGCCGTGACCGCCGCCGCCGCGCTCGCCCTCACCGGGTGCAGCCGCGCCGGCGACGACGCCGGCGCCGACTCCGGCAAGGCGTCCGGCAAGAAGGACGCGACAATCATCATGAGCACGCTGAACAACCCGTTCTTCGTCAGCGTCAAGAACGGCGCGCAGGCCCAGGCGGCCAAGCTCGGCATCAAGCTGAACGTGCAGAACGCCAACAACAGCGACGCCGCCGCGCTGAACCAGGCGACGACGGCGGTCTCCAAGCAGACCGGCATCCTCATCATCGACCCGGTCAGCACCCAGTCCGCGACGTCCTCGGTGACGCAGGCGAACGGCGCGAACATCCCGGTGATGGCGTTCGACCGCAAGCCGTCCGGCGGCAAGCTCGCCACGTTCGTCGGCTACGACGCCGTCCAGGCCGGGCGGAACGCCGCCAAGGCGCTCGCCGAGGCCGTCGGCGAGAAGGGCAAGGTCGTGGAGATCCAGGGCCTGCTCGGCACGAACGTCGCGCAGGACCGCAGCAAGGGCTTCAACGAGGAGATCGCGCAGCACAAGGGCATCACGGTCGTCGCCAAGCAGGCCGCGGACTTCGACCGCGCCAAGGCGCTCAACGTGATGACGAACGTGCTGCAGGCCAAGCCCGACATCAACGGCGTGTACGCGGCGAACGACGAGATGGCCATGGGCGTCCTGTCGGCGCTGAAGGCCCGCAACCTGTCGAAGAAGGTGAAGCTCGTCGGCAACGACGGCATCTCCGACGCGCTGGCCGCCGTCGCGGCGGGCGACATGTACGCGACGAACGCCGAGTCACCGTTCGCGCTCGGCCAGAAGGTCATGACGCTCGCCGCCGACATCCTGGACGGGAAGAAGCCCGCGGCGGACGAGACGCTGCAGGGCAGGCTCGTGACGAAGGGCGACGCCAAGGAGTACGCCGACTACCTGGTCGGGCTCGGCGACGCCGCCGACGTTCCGGCGTCCCTCA
>NZ_JBEYYT010000534.1:0-5497 GCF_040645715.1 Spirillospora sp. NPDC046719
CACGGCGGGCGGCCGGCGCCGAACGGTTCCGCGACCAGCCGGGCGACCAGGGCGTCCCGGGCGCGGCGGTCGCCCGGCGCGGGCAGCGCGGACTCCCTGACGTGCCAGGCCAGGTCGATCTCGCCCGCGTCCTCCCAGCGCGCCCGTCCCGCCGGGCCGGGCCGCCGGAGCCGGCGGGTGAGGCGCGGCAGGTCCGGGAGCCGCTCGGCAAGCAGCGCGCGCACACGCACGGCCGTCGGGGCGGGCCCGCTGAACTCCGCGACGCCCCCGACGACCTGCGGCGCCTCGGCGCTCTCGCCGGGCGGGGGCGACGCGCCGGCCGCGCCCCGCCGCCGCACGAGCCTCGCGCGCAGCGCCTCGGCGCCCGCCGCGGCCGGGATCAGCAGCAGGCCGCCCGGGATGTCCACCACGTAGTGCGCGGCGGTCGCGACGATCACCAGGCCGGTGACCACCAGGTGAAGGGCGCACAGCCAGGCGACGACGGCGCCGCAGCGGGCCCGGACCGCGGTCGCGCCGATCCACGCCACCCAGCCGATGTGCAGGCTGGGCATCGCCGCGTACGGGTTGGCGCCCGCCGAGACCGCGCCGGTCCCCCAGGTGGCGGGCGGGTGGTGCAGCGCGATGATGTCGGTGTACCCCTCGCCGGGCAGCAGCCGCGGCGGGGTCGAGGGCCACACCGCGAAGCAGCAGATCGCGATCAGGGTGATCCAGATCAGCGTGTTGCGGGCCCACGGGTAGGCCGGGCTCCGCCGCCACCACAGGTAGCCGAGGAACCCGAAGGTGGCGAGCACGTACGTCGTCGCGTACTCCCACGCGGCCAGCGCGCCGAGCCACCCGTGCCGGACCAGCACGCCGTTGAGGCCGTGCCCGGCGTCCAGGTGCGCCCAGCGCTCCAACTCCAGCAGCGACCGGCCGTGGGCGTCGCTGGCGGCCCGGTCCCCCGCGAACGCGTGCGTGAACGCCAGGTACACCGCCAGCACGACCAGCCCCGCGGCGATCTCGCGCGCAGCCGACGCCGCGCGCCCGCGCCCCGCCCCGCGCGCGCGGGGCGGGGCCGCCTCGCACCGGGTCACGCCGCTCCTCCCGCCTCGCCCATCGCACCACCCCCTCCGATCATCCTCCCCACGATCGATCGCGACGACCACGCCCGGGGTGGCCGATCGCCGCCTTTTCCACGGCGGAGACCCACAAAACCCCTTCGACCAGTGCGTTTCGGTGAAGTCGATGGCCGGGCGGCAGCCGATGATCTACGTTGGGGGCCCCGGGCGGGACGCGCCCGCCGACCGGAAGGGCCGCAGCCGTGACCGACACCCCGACCCCGGAGGAGACGGCGCCGGAGGGGGTCGATCCGCACGTGCCGGCGGCCCCGCGGATCTGGAACCACTGGCTCGGCGGCAAGGACAACTACGCCGCCGACCGCCGCGTCGGCGATCAGATGGCCGAGCTGTACCCGAGCATCGTCCGGCTGGCCAGGGCCGACCGGGAGTTCCTCGGCCGGGCCGTCCGGCACCTGGTGGCCGAGGAGGGCGTCCGGCAGTTCCTCGACATCGGCACCGGCCTGCCCACCGCCGGCAACACCCACCAGATCGCGCAGGAGCTCGCTCCCGAGTCGCGGATCGTGTACGTCGACAACGACCCGCTGGTGCTGGCGCACGCCCGCGCGCTGCTGACCAGCACGCCCGAGGGCGCCACCGCCTACATCGACGCCGACCTGCACGACCCGGAGCGGATCCTGGCCGAGGCGGCGCGGACGCTGGACCTCTCCCGCCCGTTCGCGGTCCTGCTGCTCGGCGTCCTGATCTACATCGACGACACGCCGGCCGCGTACTCGATCGTCCGGACGCTGAAGGACGCCCTGCCCTCGGGCGGCCACCTGGTCATCGCGCACAGCACCAGCGAGGTGCACGGCGCGGCGACGGAGGAGGTCGTGCGGCTGCGCAACGAGCGCGTCAAGCCGCCGATGACGCTGCGCAGCGGCGCGGAGATCGCCCGCTTCTTCGACGGCCTCGACCTGCTGGAGCCCGGCGTGGTCCCGTGCAACCGCTGGCGCCCGCACCCCGCGGGCGCGCACGGCGAGGACGTCGACGAGTTCGCCGGCGTCGCCCGCAAGCCCTAGCCCGGCCGCGCGCCGGACCGTCAGGCGAGCAGGCCGTCGGGCGAGCAGGCCGCCGGGTGAGCGGGTCGCCGGGTGAGCGTGCCGCCGGGCGAGCGGGGCGTCAGGCGAGCGGGGCGTCAGGCGAGCGGCACGTCAGGTGAGCGGCATGCGGAGGCCGACGGTGCCGCGCAGGTCGAGCCAGGCCGTCCCGTTCCCGATGACCAGCCGCAGGACGACGTGCTCGCATCCCGGACACCGGGCGACGGCGCCCGGGGC
Organism: Spirillospora sp. NPDC046719; assembly: GCF_040645715.1. Taxonomy (NCBI): domain Bacteria; kingdom Bacillati; phylum Actinomycetota; class Actinomycetes; order Streptosporangiales; family Thermomonosporaceae; genus Spirillospora; species Spirillospora sp. NPDC046719. Next base: position 2,372 of record NZ_JBEYYT010000534.1, read on the forward strand.
GTGCGAGTAGACGCGCAGGCCGGGCAGCGGGCCCGCCAGCCCGCACGCGGTGCACCGCACCGCCGCCCTCGTGACGTCCACGCCGAACACCTCGCTCAGCGGCCCGGCGAGCGCGTTGCCGTCCTGGTACGCGCCGGCGTCCTCGTAGACGACGGCGTCCGCGCCCGCCTCCGTTCCGTCCGCTCCCATGTCAGCCTCCGCTCGGCCCGAAACGCTCGGTCCTGATCCTGCGCGGGTCGTGCCCCAGCGCGACCAGCAGATCGGCCGCCGCCTCCACGAACCCCGTCGGCCCGCACACGAAGCAGGCCGGGTCGAACTCCGGCGGCCACGCCCATACGGCGAGGTCGCCCTTCGCCAGCCGGCCCGGCGGCCGCGGCCAGCCGTCCGGCGCGGCGCGCGTGTACAGCGGGAAGACCTCCACGCCCGGGTCGGGGCGCCGCAGCTCGGCGGCGTACCACCGCTCGTCCGGCGTCCGCGCGGAGTACACCAGCCGGAACGGGACCCGCGAGCCCTCCGCCCGCCGGGCCCGCACCATCGCCATCAGCGGCGCCACGCCCGCCCCGCCCGCGACGAGCGTGACGGGCGCCGGGTCGTCCGGGCGCCACACGAACCAGCCGCCCACCGGCCCGCGGATCTCGACCGGGTCGCCGACCGAGAAGACCTCGGTCAGGTACGGCGACACCTCACCGTCCGGGACGTTCTGCACGGTCAGCTCGACGCGGTCGCCGTCCGCCGGCGCCGCGAGCGAGTAGCTGCGCTGCGTGCTGTACCCGTCGGCCGCGGTGAGCCGGACGTCGACGTGCTGGCCCGCGAGGTGCCCGGGCCACCCCGGGACGTCCAGCACGAGCGTCCGCGCGGTGGGCGTCTCGTCGCGGGTCTCCGCGAGCCGCGCCACCCGCCACCGGAGCCGGCTCAGTCCCCCTGGTACCGCTGTTCCAGCCATGGGTCCCCGTAGTCGTGGTAGCCGGCCGTCTCCCAGAAACCGGGCTCGTCCTGGGTGAGCAGGTCGAGGCCGCGGACCCACTTGGCCGACTTCCAGAAGTACAAGTGCGGCACCAGCAGCCGCACCGGGCCGCCGTGCTCGGGATGCAGGTCCTCGTCGTCGAACCGGTAGGCCAGCCACGCCTGCCCGTCCAGCAGGTCCTGGAGGGGCAGGTTGGTGGTGTAGCCGCCGTAGGAGCGGGCGAGCGCGTAGTCGGCGGTCGTCTCCACGTCGTCGAGGAGGACGTCCAGGGACACGCCCGTCCAGGACGTGCCGAGCTTGGACCACTTGGTCACGCAGTGGATGTCGACGGTCGGGTTCTCCGATGGCAGCGCCAGGAACTCCTCCCACGTCCAGCGGCGCCGCTCGCCCGTCTCGGTGGTGACGACGAACTCCCACTCGTCCGTGTCGACGCGGGGCGTCGGCCCGGCCGACAGGACCGGGAAGTCGTCGGTGAGGTACTGGCCGGGCGGCAGCTTCACGTCCCCCTGCCGCCGCCTGCCGTGGAATCCGGGCGAGACGATGCCCATCCCCCGCTCCTGTTCGTCCGGACGGCCCGTGCGCCGGGATCCTTCCCCCGCCGGGAGGGATCCATCCCTAGGCGGCGCGAAGTTCGAGCCGGGAGCCGACCGCGTTCGGGACGAACGCCTCCGGGAGGCGCGCGGCGAGCGCGTGCGCGGCGCGCCAGCCGGTGCAGTGCGCCGGGACGACCACCGCCGGGTCCAGGCCGGCGAGCGCGCCGACGGTCGGCTCGATGATCGGCTCGAACGCGGGGCCGCTCAGGTGGAACCCGCCGACGACGGCCGCCACCCGCGGCTCCCCGGTGAGGCGGCGGGCGTGCCGGACGATGTTGACGATCCCCGCGTGCCCGCAGCCGGTGAGGACGACCAGGCCGTGCCCGCGGACGTTCAGCACGAGCGCCTGGTCGTCCCGGACGAGCGGGTCGGGCGCCCAGGCGCCGTCCGTGAGCGCCTCGTGGTAGGCGGGCATGCCGCGCTCGAACGGCGTGACGCGGTCGATCTCACCGGTGATCAGGACGGACCCGCCGAACAGCAGCGACGGCTGCGCCCGCTCGACGATCTCGAAGCCGGCACCGGCGAGGGCGCGGCGGCTCGGCGCGGCCAGCCGCAGCGGCTCGGCGCCGGGCACGTTCATCCGGCGGCCCGTCCATACGCCGGGGTGGACGACGAGCGGGGTGTTCGCGGCGCCGACCGCGCGGATCAGCCCGTCCAGGCCGGTGACGTGGTCGGCGTGGCCGTGGCTGAGCACGACCGTCTCGACCGAGGCGGGGTCGACGCCGAGCCGCCGCATGTTGCCGACGAGGCCGTCGGGGGTCATGCCCGCGTCGAACAGCAAGCGGTGCTCGCGACCGTTCCGCACGACCGTGACCAGCATCGAGAACCCGTGCTCGGCGAGCGGGACGTCGTAGGACTCCCCCGTGTCCAGCACCCCGGCGGGCAGGCGCCGGCCCGCGGCGGCCTGCCGCATCCCGGTGCGCCGCACCGGCCCCTGGTCGGCGAGCAGCAGGTCGCTCTGGTTGTCGATGAGCGTCGTCAGCGTGACGGCGTCGACCGGTTCGAGCGGCACCCGGTCGGGCGTCTCGCGGCCGGGGTCGGGCCGCGGCGCGGCGAAGGCGACCTCGCCCGGATCGGCGACCGGCTCGTAGCACATGGGTCCTCCCGTCCCGCGCCCTCCCGGACACGATCATGATTCCACGGGCGGCCCGGCCGGGGCGCGCGGCCCGCGAAGATCGCGAACCGGCGGCGCGCGGTCGCCCGGACCGCTAGGCTGCGCTGCGGCAAGGCCGTAGCGCAGAGGTCGTCGCGCCTTACAGCGGGCTGGAGGACGTCGGTTCGAATCCGACCGGCCTTGCCACCCCCCGCCCCCCGGTGCGCCGTGCCGGGGCCGCGGGGCACGGCGCGCGGGAACGGGGGACGCGGTGACGGTGATCGACACGCGGACCGCCCCGCGCGCGCTCCGGCCGGACGAGGCGTCGCGCCTGCGGCGGATCCGCCGCTACGCGGTCCCCCGCTGGATGATCGAGCGGGCCGCCGAGCGGCGGCTCGCGGGCGACTGGCGCGGGGCGTGCGCGGCGGCGAACGTGGACGTGGACTTCGACCTCGCGGACGTCGCGCGCGAGCACG
>NZ_JBEYYT010000535.1:0-5483 GCF_040645715.1 Spirillospora sp. NPDC046719
GGGGGGGTGCCCGCCGGCGCCCTCGCGCGCCCCGCCGCCCTGGGGGTGGCGGAGGCCGCGGGTCGCGGGGCGGGGCCCTGCGCGGTCGGCGCGGACGACGGCGAGGTCGGACAGCGGGTCGGTGCCGACCACGGTGAAGTCGGCGGTGGAGCCGTCGGCGAAGGCGGCCTGCCCGCCGGCGGCGGCGCCGACGACGTGGGCGTTGGTGAGCAGGAACCCGTCGCCGGTGAACGCGACGGCGGATCCGGCTCCCTCGCCGCGGCGGTGGCGGACGCGCAGCGCGGCGACGCGGGGGGTGAGTTCGCGGGCGACGGCGGACACGGCGGCGGAGTAGGCGTCCAGGGCGTCCGCGGCGGGCCCGTCGTCATCGGGCGGGCGGGCGCTCTGGCGGGGTTCGGGGGACATCGCGGCACCTCCAGATGATTACAACATTACCGCGCAACATCCGGAAGCGGTGGAGTGTTCCCCCGACGCCGGTCAGGGCCGGTCGGGGCCTGTCAGGGGCCGCCGTTGCCGCGAACCTCGGAGCGCAGGACGCTGTAGAGCACCTCGTCGCGGTACCGGCCGTCGCGGAAGCCGTAGCCGCGCATCACGCCCTCGCGGGTGAAACCAGCCTTCTCCAGGGCGCGCTGCTCGGCGATGTTGTCGACCTCGGTCTCGGCCTGCACGCGGTGCGCGGTGGTGTGCGCGAACAGGTACGACACCAGCAGCCGCTGCGCGCGGGACCCGGCGCCGCGTCCCCGCGCCGCCGGCAGCAGCGAGATCCCGATGCTCCAGCACCACATCGACCCGGCCATGGGGACGCGCCGGTAGGACACGATCCCGAGGAGCTCCTCGGCGCGGGCGACGGCGAGGTTGCCGGTGTCCTCCCCCAGCATCCCGTCCTGCTCGTAGCGGCGCCGGAACCGGTGCGGGTCGCTCCACCCCTTCCACAGGAACGGCCCGGCGAGCTCGGGGTCGGTGCGCAGCCGCTCGATCACCGGCAGATCCGCCTCGGCGACCGGCCGCAACTCCACTTGATCGTTCATGGCCGTCACCGTAGGGCGGACCGCTCCCGCCGCGCGACCCGCCCGCCTCGGGCGGAGCCCGTCGTGCGGCCGTTGATGATCGGTGCGGCACCGGCCGCGCACGCCGGGGGCGCCGCGTCGTGCGTCAGGGTGCCGTCGGGTGCGGGTCGCCGGCCGGTTCGTCGTGGGCGGTGCCGGTGGGCTCGGTGCAGGAGAGCGCGGCGAGCAGCCGCAGTTTCTCGTCGCTGTCGCTGCCCTTGTCGGGGTAGTAGACGACGAGGATGACGTCGTCGATGGGGAGTTTGTCGCGGTGCAGGCGCAGGTCGCCGACGACGGGGTGGTGGACGGTGGTGGTGCCTCCGTCGAGGGCGCGGACGTCGTGGCGGGCCCACAGGGTGCGGAACCGCTGGCTGGACAGGGCGAGCTCTCCGACGAGCTCGACGAACCGGGGATCGTCGGTGTCGTCCCCGATGGTGGTGCGCAGGGCGGCGACGAAGTCGGCGGTGGCTCTGGCCCAGTCCTGGTGGAAGGCCCGTTCCTCGGGATCGAGGAGGAGGGAGCGGAGCCGGTTCTGGCCGGGCCGCAGTCGCGGGGACAGCGCGACGGCCATGGGGTTGGAGGCCAGGACGTCGAACGCGCGCCCTTCGACGAACGCGGGGAACTGCAGGTGGGCGAGCAGTTCGTGCACGCGCGCCGGGACGTGCTCGGGCCGCTTGCGGCGCGGCGCTCTGGGGCGCGCCGCCGTGAGGCCCAGCAGATACGTCCGCTCGACGTCGTCGAGCCGCAGGACACGCGCGAGCGCTTCCAGGACCTGGAGTGAGGGGTTGGTGTCACGGCCCCGTTCCAGGCGCAGGTAGTAGTCGGGGCTGATCCCGGCGAGCAGGGCGACCTCCTCGCGGCGCAGGCCGGGCACGCGGCGGTTGCCCCCGGCGGGGAGGCCGGCCTGCGCGGGAGTGACCAGCTCGCGGCGGGCGCGCAGGTAGCTGCCGAGCCGGTTGCCGGAGTCCTCGTCCTTCATGACTCCACCGTATGCGGTGGGCATGTCTCCAGAGGGGGCCCTGCCAGGACCAGGGAGAACCAGGGCCCTGCCGCACTCGGCGGATCCCGCCGAGACTGCGGTCACAGCGTCCTTTTCGCGAAGGACGGATTCGACAAGAACGGACATCGCCGTCCGCGCCGGCGGGCCTGAACGCCGCCGGCGCCCTGGGCTGAAAGGGAAGATCTCATGGACATCTCCAACCGCACCGTCCTCATCGTCGGCGGGACCTCGGGCATCGGGCGGGAGCTGGCCCGCCGGTTCGCCGCGGCGGGCAGCACCGTCGCCGTCGGCGGCCGCAGCGCGGAGGCGCTCGCGGACCTCGCCGAGGAGGGCTTCGGCACGTTCGCCGTCGACGTCACCGACGGTCCGTCGGTCGCGTCCGCCCGCGACGCCGTCCTGGCCCGGTACCCGGACCTGGACACCGTGGTGATCATGTCGGGCGTCATGCTCCTGGAGGACCTGCGCGACCCCGCGCACTTCCAGGCGGCGGAGACGACGATCGACACCAACCTCGTCGGCACCATCCGGGTCATCGACGCCTTCACCCCCCACCTGGTCGGGCGGGGCGCCGGCACCTTCGTCACCGTCACCTCGGGCATCGCGTTCCTGCCGTTCCCGCCCATGCCCACCTACGCCGCCTCCAAGGCCGCGGTGCACGCCTACTCCGAGGCGCTGCGCGCGCAGCTCGACGGCACCGGCGTCGACGTCGTCGAGCTCGTCCCCCCGGCCGTCGCCACGGCGGGCCAGGAGACGGTGAACCCGCACGCGCTGCCGCTCGACGACTTCGCCACCGAGGTCATGGACCTGCTCTCGGCGGACCCCACCCCCGACGAGGTCCTCGTCAAGGGCGTCCTCATGCACCGCTGGGCCGAGCGCGACGGCACCTACGCCGATCTCGTCGCACAGCGCTCCCAGGCCCTGAGCATGCTCCCCGGCCGCCAAGGCTGACACCCTCGGCTGGGGCGGCTCCCGGGAACCGGCGCCGGGGCGGGGGTCAGCGCAGGGTGGACAGGCCCCCGTCGACGTGCACGACCTGCCCGGTGACGTAGGCGGCGCGCTGCGACAGCAGGAACACCACGACGTCGGCGACCTCCCACGCGGTGCCCTGCCGGTGCATCGGGATGAGCGCGGCGACGCGGTCGCGGCCGGCGTTGCCGCCGGAGGCGTCGCGTCCCATGACGGTGTCGATGAGGCCGGGCGCGACCACGTTGGCGCGCACGCCGCGCCCGGCGCCCTCGGCGGCTATGTGCCGGACCAGCCCGGTGAGCCCGGCCTTGGACGCGTCGTAGGACGGGGACCGCGACCCGGGCTTGGTGCCGGCCAGCGACCCGATGAACACCATCGCGGCGCCGGCGTCGAGGGCGGGCAGCGCCGCCTTGCCGACCAGGAACGGGGCGCGCAGGTTCACCTGCATGACGCGGTCCCAGTCGGCCAGGCCGGTGCCCGCCATCCCGTAGCCGATGCCGATCCCGGGGTTGAACACCACCCCGTCCAGGCCGCCGAGCTTCTCCGCCGCCCGGGTGACCACACGGTCGCAGGACTCGGGGTCGGTGACGTCGGCGATCACGACGTGCGCGCGGCCGCCCTCGGCGGCGATCATCCCGGCGGTCGCGGCCGCGGCGTCCTCGTCGACGTCGGCGCAGGCGACCTGCGCGCCCTCGCGGGCGGCGGTGACGGCGATGGCACGGCCGTTGCCGACGGGCGCCTCGGGGTCGTCGCTGGGCCGGGTCCCGGCACCGACGACCAGGATGCGGCGCCCGGGCAGCAGCGGCCCGCCGGGGACAGCGGGCGGGACGGAGGGACGCGCGGGCTGCGCGGGGGGACGCGCGGAGGGGTCGGGCATGCCCGGCACCGTAGCCGACCCGCCCGTCCCCCGCCCAGCCCCCGTCGGCGGCACCGGCGACCCCGGCGCTCGGGCCCGGCGGAGCGCCTCGGGTGGTTAGGGTCGGGGCCATGGACGTGATCGGGGAAGGCCGGGCGGAACCGGTCGTCGTGGAGCGCGCCGCGGGCGTCGGCGGGGAGCTGGTGCTGCGCCGGGCGGGCACCGACTACGAGATCATCAGCAACGGGATGTTCCTGATGGACACCCGCAACGGCGAGTCCGAGCGGCTGCTGGTCCGCGCCGCCGTCGACGCCGCCCTCGACCGAGACGGCTCCGGGGACGACGGGCCGGGCGGGCAGCCGGACGGGCAGCCGCTGCGGGTGCTGATCGGCGGGCTCGGCGTCGGGTTCTCCCTGGCGGAGGCGCTGGCGCATCCGGCCGTCGGGCACGTCACGGTGGTGGAGCGGGAACCGGCGGTGGTCGGCTGGCACGCCGGGCCGCTGCGGCCGTGGTCGCGCGGCGGCCTCGACGACCCCCGCGTCGCGCTCGTGCGCGCCGACCTCCTCGACGTCGTCGCCGCCGACCCGGCAGACGGAGTGGACGGGGCAGGCGGGGTTGCCGGTGTGGGCGGTGTTGGCGGGGCGGGGTTCGACGCGGTGTGCCTGGACATCGACAACGGCCCCGACTGGACGGTCACGCCCGGCAACGCCCGCCTGTACGGGCCGGACGGGCTGGACCTGCTCGCCGGGCGGCTCAGCCCGCGCGGAGTGCTGGCGGTGTGGAGCGCGGGCGCCGCGCCCGGCTTCCAGGACCTGCTCGCGACCCGGTTCGCGCGCGTGGAGGCGCTGCCGGTGCCGGTCCCGCGCGGCGAGCCCGACATGGTGTACCTGGCCCGCCGCCCGCGCCCGTAAGCGGCGGACAAACCCGGGGCGGCCGTTTCTGTCGACCGCGCGCTCGGTTCCGGATGACCCGTTCGCTAGGTTTCGGCTGACAACACCTTTAATGGGAGGTTCAGTGGCCACTGCTCACGCTGCCCGGCGGGGTCCCGCCGTCCTCGGCGACCTGCTGCCCGGTTCCCTGGCCCGCGACGCCGCGCTCGTCGCGGGCGCGGCCGCGTTCGTCGGCGTCGCCGCCCAGATCGCGGTACCGCTGCCCGGCACCCCCGTGCCCGTGACCGGGCAGACCTTCGCGGTGCTGCTGGCCGGCGCCGCGCTCGGCTTCGGCCGCGCCGGACTCGGCATGATCGTCTACCTGCTGGCCGGGATGGCGGGCGTCCCCTGGTTCACCGACGGCGCCTCCGGCGCCGGCTTCCCGACGTTCGGCTACGTCCTCGGCTTCGTCGTCGCCGCCGCCGTGGTCGGCCGCCTCGCCGAGCGCGGCGGCGACCGCACCCCGCTGCGGACCGTCGCGACGATGCTGACCGGCACCGCCATCATGTACGCGGCGGGCGTCCCCTACCTGATGGCGTCCCTGCACGTCGGACTCGGCAAGGCGCTGCACCTGGGCGTGACGCCGTTCCTGGCGGGCGACGCGCTGAAGGTCGCGCTCGCCGCGGCGCTCCTGCCGGCGGCGTGGAAGCTGACGGGCCGCCTCTCCGGCCGCACCTCCTGACGCG
>NZ_JBEYYT010000536.1:0-5474 GCF_040645715.1 Spirillospora sp. NPDC046719
CGGCGGCGATGACCTGCACCCGGCCGGCCGGGACGTCCAGGGTCGCGGTGATCGGGGCGGGGGTGGCGAAGGTGTTCATCGTCTGCTCCTTGCTGGGGGGCCGCCCTTGCGGCCCGCTTGTTTCTGACAACGCAAACGCTACGTTGCCTTTCCATACTCGGCAAGAAGCTTGTTGCACGAAACCACTGTCTTCGCTGGTAGATCCTTGATTATTGTTGCAACAGTTCGGGGAGTAATGCAACGACATCGCTCCTTGCGTTGCAATAGATTGGGAGTGAACGCTACAGCGGGAGCAGTTGGCGTCATGAGATGGATCAGGCTCGTCCATGCCTGAGGTGGTGGGCGGCGGCGGTCCTGCCGGTTGCCGTGCCGGGCTGGCGCAGCACACCCGGGAGTGCGCCTGGGACGCTTACTGAGGCGCGGAACGTGAACGCGTCATGGCTCTCGCGCAGCGCCGCGTCGATGTTGACGAGGCGGGGTTCGTCGGGCCGCCCGGCGTGCTCACCCTGGTCTCAGGGTGCTGATCAGCCCTCTGGTGCAGGGCCAGCCGCAGCGCCCACCCGGTGATCACTCCGTCGCTGCTGCGCGGCATCGCGCAGATTCCAGGTCGCGCTCGGTCTGATGCTTCTACTCGCGCGCTGGATGCTTAGCCGATCCCGGTCCCCTCAGGTAGCGGCGCCGTCGCTACCTGGTCGCTCTGCTTCCGGTCGTCCTTGTTCTCCGGCGGGCGGGCCATACGTCCTATCCCTTCGGTCGGCGGGAAGGGATGAAGGGCTGGTCAGCACGTGGAATGGAAAAGGCCTCCGACGGCGACCTCGGCGGCCAGCCTGTGTACATGTCCACGGCCGCTTTCGTTTCTTCCACGTGGACCTCGACGCCGTGCTTCTGCAGCAGTTCGAGGGTCTCCGGCATGGTGTGCAGCCGCAGCTCCATGCCTCGGCTGAGGACCACGGTCGTGCACCCGTGGTCGAGGAGTTCCTGGACGTCCGCGGGCTGGATCCCCGGCTCGTGCCGGGTTCCGTGCTCGCCCCAGTCCCATTCCCGGCCACCGCCGGGATACAGCTTGAAGTCCTTGCCGGGCGGGAGCCCTTCGACCTCCATGCGTCCCCAGGAGACGTGGGTGATACGGGGTGATGACGGCATGAGGTCATCATCCCACGCGGTCTTCCGGTCCGCCCTCGCCGCGGACGGCTTTCGCGGAGATGACGGTTTTGATGTGCGGGTCATCTTGCATTCTGTGGTGCATATCGCAGGCCCGGCGGGCTCTGAATGGTGACGGGTGAACCTAGGCTGGAAGTCTCCTCTCGATGCCATTCAGGTGACCCAGGTCACGAAATGCGATTCGCGAAGGGAATGCGAGCCCTTCGGGAAGGGGCGTCACATGATCGACGTCAGTCTCACCGCGGTGTTCGCGGTACTGGGGGCGGGCGCGTTGGCGACCGTTCTGATCAGCGCTCTTCTGGGATGGGTCGTCCGGCCTCGCGGCGGCGGTCCGGCGGCCCCCGCGGGCGGCGTCCACGGCAGGAGGGCGGACGAGCGGCAGCCGGTTTCCTGAGCGGTCGGCGGCTCAGGACTTGAGGAGCGCGAGAACGGCGGCGTCTCCGTGCTGTCCGATGAGGTCGACCGGCGGTTCCGCCTTCTGGTTGGACGCGACGTGCTCCTTCAGTGCCCGCAGGAGCTGGGCGCCTTCGGGGCTGGCGCCGTAGCCGGGGCTGGCGAGGACGAGGTCCCAGAGTCCTCGCGCCTCGTCGAAGGTGTCGGGGAGGCCGCCCTCCTCGATGCCCATGACGGAGCCGATGATCTTCCAGACGCCCATCCAGGTGAGGAGGGCGTCGCCTTCGGGGATGTCCTCGCCGACCGCCCTCAGGCCGAGCAGGGGCGTGTAGGAGAAGGTCAGCAGCGTATAGGCGAGGCTGACCTGGTTGATGTAGGGGTGGTCGGGCGGTGACGGGTACGTCTCCGCGATCGTGGTGTGGCGGACGCCGAGGGACGTGTAGGCGGTCGAGATCCCGTGGCCGCCGGCTCCGTCGGCGAATCCCTTCCGCACCGCGTCCATGACCTGGTCGGTCGTTTCGAGGCGCTCTGGGACGAACCGGGTCTCGGCGAGCCGTCGCGTCTCGACCAGCAGCTTCGCGCCGTCGATGTAGGCGTAGGTCTGCGGGAGGGACCGGACGAGCAGGAGGATCTCGTAGGTCTCGTCGAACGTGGAGTTGACCTGCCCGAATCCCTCGATCAGGGCGAGGTGCCGCCGCGCCGTCTCGGTCGTGAGCGAGCCCCTCTGGAGGAGGGAGTCCAGCAGGTCGCCGTTGGTCGGTTCGTCGCCGGCGGCTTCCATGATCGGCTCAAGGGCCCCGTACAGGGTCCCCTCCTTGCTCTGCGGCCGCTTGCGGGCCTGCGCCAGCTGCTCCTGGGTCGACCACACCATCGGTACCTCCGCGCGCCTCGATTACCCGAAGGCTAAGAGACCAAGGGGTCATCGTGACGATGTGATCACTGACCGTATCCGGACGTCGTGGTGAGTCAGCAGCCCGCGCGTGCCGCGAGGGCTCTGCAGCCGCAAGCGGCCACGCCGTGGGCTTTCAGTCCACGTCGGCGGACGTAGCTCCTCCAGAAAGGGTCGGGTAGCCGGGGCCGCGGTCGAAGAAGGGGGCGGGGCCGCGGTCCGCGCGGATGCGGGCGCGGAGCGCCTCGGTCGCCGCGGCGTCGACCTCGCCGTCGCGGAGGACGACGCCGTAGTCGTCGCGGGCGCCGGCCGGCGACACCTTGCCGTCGCGGACGTCCGCCGCGACGCGGGACGGGTCGCGGTCCAGGGGGTCGCCCCAGCCGCCGCCTCCGGTGGTGCGGATGCGGATGACCTGCCCGGCGCGGACGGGGTGGTCGTCGACGAGGCCGTCCATCGGCGTGCCGTCGATGTCGACGCGGAAGGGGCGGCCGGCGCGGCCTCCGTTGACGCCCCAGCAGGAGAGGATCGAGCGGTCGGCGATCGACATGTAGTGGGCGTCGCGGAGCATGCGGATGTGCTTGTCGTAGCCGAGGCCGCCGCGGAACTCGCCGGGGCCGCCGGAGTCGGTGGCGAGGCCGAGGCGCTCGACGACGAACGGCCAGCGGGCCTCGGCGAACTCGGCGGGGATGTTGCGGGAGTCGGGGACGATGTGGATGGTGTCCTCGCCGTCGGCGTAGGGGCGTCCGCCGGAGCCGCCGCCGAGGACCTCGCGCATCAGGTAGGGGCCGCGGTCGTCCTCGCCGTAGACGCCGGTGTAGCGGATCGTCTCCTGGTCGGCGGGCATGCGCCCGCCGGTGGCCTTGGCGAGGACGCCCGCGAGGACGCCGAGGAGCCGCAGGATGACGAACGTGCGGGCGTTGGTCGGGGCCGGGAAGACGGGCGTGAGGAGGGTGCCCTTCTCCGGGAAGCGCATCTCGATGAGGGGCACGACGCCCTCGTTGACGTCGAGTTCGGCGGCGCGCTCGGGGGTGTCGGCGAGGTTGCGCAGGACGGGCGCCAGCCACTTCTTCAGGAAGACGCCGTCGGAGTAGTCGCCCGCGTGGTTGATCGGGCCCTTGGCCTGCGGGGACGTCCCGGCGAAGTCGATGACGAGCGGGACGTCCGCGGACTTGTCGACGGTGAGGGTGATGCGCTGCGCGTGCAGGCGGGGCGGGTCGACGCCGTCGTGCTCGGCGTAGTCCTCCCACACGAACGTGCCGTCCGGGATCTTGGCGAGCAGCTCGCGGCGGAACGTGTCGGTGGTGCGGGAGATGATCGCGTCGAAGCAGGACTCGACGTCCGCGCGGCCGTAGCGGGCGAACAGGTCGCCGAGGCGGCGGGCGCCCATGAGGCAGGCGGAGCACTCGGCGTCGAGGTCGCCGGCGAGGGAGTCGGGCATCCGCGAGTTGCGGGTCATGATGGCGAGCGCGGCCCGGTTCGGGACGCCCCGGTCCCAGAGCTTGATGGGCGGCACCATCAGGCCCTCCTCGTAGGCGCTGCGGGCGTGGCTCGGCATGGAGCCGGGGACGGCGCCGCCGATGTCGTCGTGGTGCCCGAACGCCTGCACGAACGCGACGACCTCGCCGTCATGGAACACCGGGACGGTCACGCAGAGGTCGGGGAGGTGGCCGATGCCGCCTTCGGACAGGTACACGTCGTTGTGGAAGAACACGTCGCCGGGGCGCATCTCGTCGATCGGGAAGTCCCGGGCGACGGGCTGGACGAGCGCGGAGTAGGAGCGTCCGGTGAGCTTGCGGAGCCGCCGGTCGTGGATGCCGGCGCGGAAGTCGTGGGCGTCCCGGATCATCGGGGAGCGGGCCGTGCGGGCGATGGCCGTCTCCACCTCGCGTTCCACGGACGCGAGGGTGCCCTCGACGATCTCCAGGAGGATCGGGTCGACGCTCATCGGCCCGCCTCCGTCCGGTGCGCCGCGGTCACCACGAGGTCGCCGTGGGGGTCGAGGCGGGCGGTGAAGCCGGGGTGCAGCGGGAGGGTGGAGCCGTACTCCTCGATCACCGCGGGTCCCTCGACGACGTCGCCGGGGGCGAGCTTCTCGCGCCGGTACACCGGTGTCTCCTCCCAGGCGTCGAAGTGCACCGGGCGGGTGCCGGTGCGGGCGCGCGACGGGTCGCCGTCGCCCGGCGGGCGTTCCGGGAGCCGCGGCCGGTCGATCGGCCCGATGCCGGACACGCGGAGGTTGACCCATTCGACGGGATGGCGCGGGTCGTCGCGGTGGCAGTAGCCGTACCGGTCGGCGTGCGCGTCGTGGAAGCGGCGGACGACCTCCGCGCGGAACGCCTCGCCGGGCGGTCCCGCCGGGGCGGTGACGCGGACCTCGAACGCCTGCCCGTAGTAGCGCAGGTCGGCGGACCGGACGAAGCGCCGCCGCCCCTCGGGGAAGCCCTCGCGGGCGAGCGCCGCCCCGGCCTCGTCCTCCAGTTCGGCGAACGCCTCCGCGAGGACGGCGGTGTCCAGCTCGGCGTCGCGGACGACCCGCGTCCGCACGTGGTCGTTCTTCACGTCCACGGTGAGCAGCCCGAGCGCCGACAGGTTGCCGGGGTTCTCCGGGACGACGGCGGCGGGCAGGCCGAGGACGTCGAGCAGCCGGCACGCCAGCAGCGGCCCGGACCCGCCGAACGCGACGAGCGGGTAGTCGCGGACGTCGAGGCCCCGCTGGACGGTGATCTGCCGGATCGCGTTGGCCTGGTTCCACGCGGAGATCTCCAGGATCCCGGCGGCGGCCCGCTCGACGGTGAGGCCGAGTCCGGCGGCGAGCGTTTCGAGCCCGGCGCGGGCGGCGGGCACGTCCAGCGGCACCTCGCCGCCGAGCAGGTGCGGCGGGATGCGGCCGAGGACGGCGTGCGCGTCGGTGACCGTGACCTCGGTGCCGCCGCGGCCGTAGCAGAGCGGGCCCGGGTGGGGGCCGGGGCAGGCCGGCCCCGCCCTCAACGCCCCCGACGGCGCCCCCCGCGCCAACGACCCCCCCCCCGCC
>NZ_JBEYYT010000537.1:0-5467 GCF_040645715.1 Spirillospora sp. NPDC046719
CGGGCAGGACCCGGCCCGCCGTGCCGACCAGCACGGCCAGGCCGAGCACCATGGCCGGGCGGGGTTGGGTGGGCAGCCCCGCCGCGCGCGCCCCGACCAACGTCGCCGCCGCGACGGCGAGGCCGCCCGCGGCCGTCCACGCCGGACGCCGGCGGCGCAGCAGCGCGAGCGCGCAGACGACCACCGCGGCCGGACCGCCGAGCCGCCAGCTCGCGATGCCCCAGCTGTCGGCGAGGGCGACCGCCTGGTAGGCGATGGCCGCGGCGAACAGTGCGGCGAGCCCGGCGCTGGAGGCGGCCCCGGCCCATCGGCGGGAACCGATCAACGCGGCCGCGCCGCACCACCGCCGGACCGCGCCGTTCGCCATCGCTTCGCTCTCCTCTTCGGGCTCGTCATGGGTACGGCCGTCGCGCGGTCGTGGCCCGATGCTCCCGGTCCGGTCGCACCTTGTCGAACACGCGCAGGCCCGCGCCGGTGACCAGGGCGCCGATCATGATCAGGACGGCCAGGACGGTGACGGCGCCGTGCTCGGCGATCCGGGCCGACGCGACCACCGCGATCCCGCCCGCGCCGACGGCGGCCGCCGCGGGCACGGGCAGCCTGCGGAGCGCGGAGCCCACGAGCACCGCCAGGCCGAGCGCGGTGACAGGCCCCGGCTCCCGCGGCAGGTCGGCGGCCGCGGACACGGCGATCGCGGCGGCCGAGACGATCAGCGCCGCGACCGCCGCCCCCAGGGGCCACCGCCCGCGCAGCAGCGCGAGCGCGCACACCGCGACGGAGATGACGAGGTCGAGGACCCACGACGTCCCGCCCCAGCTGTCCATGAGCATGTAGGTCGTGAAGGCGATGCCCAGGGCGAACACGAGGCCCAGCCCGATGTCGGACAACACGGCCCCGGCCGGCCGCGGTCGATCCGCTGCGTTCATGCGCACGACGCTAGGGAGCCGCGCCGCCCGCCGAACCGGCCGAAAGTACGGAAAGGACGCCCGCGGGTCGTGCTCCCGGCCGGTTCGCCTGTGCTCGGTGGTCGTGGGGTGTTACGGCCGGAGGGCGAAGAAGGTCTTGACGCGGCGCTCGTGGTAGTCGAGGTCGTCCTCGTCGTGCACGGCGCCCCGCCGCCGGGCGTGCTCGAAGTAGGCCGCCTCGCGCCGCAGCCGGTGCCTGATCAGCTGGACGACCGTCTCGTCGTCCATCTCGCCCGCGGTGCCGCCGGCGTCGTGGTAGTCGGCGATGAAGCGGCGCCGCTCGTCCGGCGCGTCGCCGTGCTCGTCGGCCCATTCGAGCGCTGCGGACGCCACCTCCAGCTCGGGCGCTCCGACGAACGCCTCGTCCCAGTCCAGGACCGCCACCAGCCGGCCGTCCCTGGCGAGGGTGTTGCCGGTGTAGAAGTCCGCGTGCAGCGGGTGGCGCACGCGGCGGCGGCGGTGGAATCCGGCGAGCCAGCGGTCCAGTTCCGGATCGGCCAACGCGGGGACGTCGTGCGGCGGCTCCCCGTACAGGCCGGTCTCCAGGAACGACGGCACGGGGCGCGGCGGCGGCCGGTGGGACGCCAGCGCGCGGTGCAGCCGTGCGAGGAGCCGCGCGCCTTGCGTCCGCATCTGCGGCTCGTCGGCGTCCGGCCACTCGCCCGCGACATGGGACCACACCGACACGGGCCGGCCCTCGACCCGGACGACCGTCGTCCCGTCGCGTGCGCGCAGCGGCGCGACCGCCTCCGGCAGGCCGGCGGCGGCATGCGCGGCGATCCCGTGGCACCACTCGGCCTCGGCGTCCGTGCGGCTCGCGGGACCGACGCGTACGACGATGTCGCCGGCGCGGTACGCGGCCGACTCCTCCCCGCCGTACAGCCGCACGGGTTCGCCGTCGACGGGCCGTCCCCAAACGTCCTGGACCGCGCGCCTCATGGCGGCGGTCAGCGGCGTATCGACGAACGGCATCACGCACTCCTTTCGGACATCCGGTGGCGGAGCAGGGCGGTGGCGATGGTGACCTGGACGGGGTCGAGCGCCGTCTCGCCGTCCTCGACGTCCCACAGCGCGTTCTGCAGGACGCGGCCGAGCGTCCACCCGGCCGCCCGCCGCCGGTCCAGGCCGAGGGCCTCGGTCAGCAGGTCGAAGCGGCGGAGCACCGCGCGCGAGACGTCACCGGCGGCCACCAGTTCGTCCCACCGGTTGTCCAGCGCGGGCAGCAGGTCGAAGCCGGGATCGCCGGCGAGCGGCTTGGGGTCGATGGCCAGCCAGGGCTCCCGGTCCCCGGCGAGGACGTTGTCGTAGTGCAGGTCCCAGTGCAGCAGCCGGTCGCCGGGCTCACCGACCAGCTCGGCCACGGCGGACGCGCAGGTCCGGACCAGCCGCCGGTCGGCCGGGTCCGCCAGCGCGGGCACGGCACGCGGCACCTCGTCGAGCATGGCGGCGGCGATGTCGGCCAGGCGGCGCAGACCGTCCGGGGCGGGCACCGCGACCAGGCGCGCCAGCAGCCCGGCCAGGATCTCCAGGGCGGCGGTGTCGTCGGCCACCGACGACAGCGGCCGGGCCTCGTCGAGGCGCTCCAGCAGCATCGTCCCGGTGCCGGGATCGTGGTCGAGGAGGCGGACCGCCCCGTCGCCGTTCCACACGCGCAGGCCGACCGGCTCGGTGGCGTGCTCGTCGGTGACCGGCTGGAGCTTGAGCGCGGCGGGCGTGCCGTCCGCGCGGGTCACCGGCAGGACGAGGGACGCCATGCCGTGCCGTCCGGGACCGTCCGGCCGCAGCTCCCAGCGGTCCAGGAAGGCGGCGGCCAGGTCGGGCAGCGCCGCGATCCAGGCACGGCCGGACGCACCGCCGTGCCTGGCGTGCGAGGCGGCCAGCGCCTCGGGGACGTCGATGCGGATCGACGTGCTCATGGTGAAGGTCTCCTTCGTGGACTCGGATGTCGATCGGCACGAAGGAGACGGCGGCGGCGCCCGGCTTCCGGGCAGGGGTCAACGCATGCCCCAAGCCTAACGGCCGCCGCGCCGAACGCGGTCAGTCCCGGCGCGGCAGCACGGCGCGGGCGAGGGCGTCGCGTTCGGCCGCCTCGCGTTCGGCGGCCTCCTGCTCGGCGGCCGCGCGCCGGTCGTAGGCGGTGCGCGCCGCCGCGATGGCGTTCTGGTGCTCCTCCGTCCAGACGACCAGGGCGCGGATGGTGCTGTGGAGGGTCGCGCCCATCGGCGTCAGCGCGTAGTCCACCCGCGGCGGGACGGTCGGGTGCACCGTCCGGCTCACCAGCCCGTCGCGCTCCAGATGCCGCAGCGTGCGGGTCAGCATCCGCTGGCTGACGCCGTCGATCGCGCGCCGCAGCTCGGTGAAGCGCAGGCTCCGCTTGTCCAGCAGCGCGATCACCTGGAGCGACCACTTGTCGGCGATGCGGTCGAGGATCTGCCGCACCTCGCAGTCCGCGCGCTGGTCCCACTGGAGGACGTCGTCGTCGACGCCGGTATCCCCGCAGTAACCGAGGGACTCGAGAGTGCCGTCTTCCATGGTCACCGATGGTGCCCGACGATTGCGCCGGTAACAAGAGGGAACCGGCGGGCACTCGGGGAACCGCCCCGGGGCGCGGTTCCCGACGAGAGGGAGTCGAGCACCGATGTCCAATTCCGTCACCGGATCCGGCGGGCGCCCGGCGGGCCGCTCCTGGGGCGTGCTCCTGGTGCTGTGCGGCGCGATCTTCCTGGAGGGGATCGACGTGGCGATGCTGAACGTGGCGCTCCCGTCGATCCGCGCCGACCTCGGCCTGTCCACCGGGATGCTCAGCGGCGTCGTCAGCGCCTACGTGCTCGGCTACGGCGGGTTCATGCTGCTGGGCGGCCGCGCCGCCGACCTGCTGGGCCACCGCCGGATGTTCGTGCTGTGGCTGGCGGTCTTCCTGGTCTTCTCCGGGCTCGGCGGGCTCGCCACCGAGGGCTGGACGCTGCTGGCCGCCCGGTTCGTCACGGGCGTCGCGGCCGCGTTCATGGCGCCCGCCGGGCTGGCGCTGGTCACGTCCGCCTTCCCGGAGGGGCCGGCGCGCACCCGGGCGCTCGGCGTGTACGCGGGGACGGCGGCGGGCGGCTTCTCGCTCGGCGTCGTCGCGGGCGGCGCGCTCGCCTCGCTCGGCTGGCGCTGGGTGTTCTTCGCCCCGGTCGTCCTGTCGGCGGTGATCCTGGTGGCGGCGCTGGTCCTCGTCCGCGACGCCCGCGCCGAGCGCTCCCCGGACGGCTTCGACCTGGCGGGGGCGTTCACGCTGACCGGGGCGATGCTGCTGCTGGTGTACGGGGTCGTCCGGCTGGAGCGCGCCGGCGACGGCCCCTTCGTGACCGCCGGCGTGTTCGCCGCCGCGCTGGCGCTGCTGCGGCTGTTCGCCCGCGTCGAGCGCCGCTCCCCGTCGCCGCTGGTGCGCCCGGGCCTCCTGCGGACGGCCCCGCTCGTCCGGGTGAACGTGACCGCGCTGCTGTTCCTGGCCGCGTTCGCGGGCTTCCAGTTCCTGGCCACCCTGTACTTCCAGGAACTGCGCGGCTGGAGCACGATGCAGACGGGCCTGGCGATGCTGGTGATCGGGCTGGACACCGTCCTGGCCCCCGTCCTGACGCCGCGCCTGGTGAACCGGTTCGGCAACACCCGCGTGCTGCTCGCCGGCATCGTGGTCGCCGCGGTCGCCTACGCGCTGTTCCTGCCCGTCGGGATGGACTGGACCTACGTCGCCATGCTCCCGGCGCTGTGCCTGCTCGGGCTGTCGTTCGCCCTGGCGTACGGGCCGCTGACCATGGCCGCCACCGACGGCGTCGCCGAGGACGAGCACGGCCTGGCGGGCGGCCTGCTCTACACCGCCATGCAGTTCGGCACGGCGCTCGGGCTGTCGGCCGTCACCGCCGTCGACGTCGCCGCGGGCGGGGGACTGGACGGCCTGCGCGTCGCGCTGGTCGTCCCCGTCGCGGCGGCGACGCTCGGCGCGGCCGTCATCGCGTCCGGCCTCCGCACGCGCGCCGGGCGGGACGGCGCACCGCCGAGCGCGACGCCTCCGGCCGGGTCCGCGGCGACCGGCTCCGCACGGGCCGCCGCCTGAGCCGGAGAATGAAGCGGGAAGAAAAGGGCATCTGTTGTCGCGGGACAACGGTCCGGCACCCGAGCCGGGCCGGTGGCGATGAGGAGTGACGGACATGAGCCTCTTCCAGCGGTTCTCACGGGCCCGGGCGGGACGCCGGACCAGGGCCGCCGAGCGGCGCCGCACCCCGAGCTTCCGCGAGATGCGCGCGCAGATGCGCACCGCGAAGGCCGAGGCCGACCTCCTCGCGACCGAGGAGCGCATCCACATGGAGGCCGCCCGCATCCGCAGCGGGCGCTGAGCGGCACCGCACCGTTCGAGTCGCGGACGATCGCGGACGACGGAACCGCGGGGGCGGGGGGGCCCGGGGGGGGCCCGGCCCCCGCCGGGGGGCGGGCCCCGCCGGACCCCCGCCCCGGGACGCCCGCGC
>NZ_JBEYYT010000538.1:0-5462 GCF_040645715.1 Spirillospora sp. NPDC046719
CTGGACGGCGCCGGTCCGGCGGAGCAGGACGCCGCCCGCGACCGCGCCGAGCAGCGCGACTGCGCCGGCCACCAGGAACGCGGCGTGCAGCCCGCCCAGCATGGCCCGCACCTCGGTGGTGGCCGAGGCGAGCGCCTCGGTCCGGGCGGCGGCGATCGCGGTGAGACCGGCGACGCCGACCGCGCCGACGAAGGTCGGCATCTGCGCGAGGCTGCCCGCGACGCCCTGGTCGTCCCGGCCCAGGCCGGACGTGATCGTCGTGATCGCGGCGACCACGGTCAGGACGTGCCCGAAGCCCATCGTCGCGGACGTGGCCAGCAGGACGGCCAGGCCGCCGTGCGCGGGCAGGGCCGCCATCGCGGCGGTGCCGGCGGCCTGCACGGTCAGCCCGATCGCGATGGTCGCGGCCGTCCCGCGGGCGTTGATCAGCCGGGCGGCGAGGGCGCCGCCCGCCAGGGCCGCGACGCCCTCGCCGAGGAAGCCGAGCCCGGTCCGCAGGGGCGAATAGCCGAGGACGTCCTGCATGTAGATGCTGAGCAGCAGGGTCGCGCCGCCGCACATGCCGAAGGTGACCAGGCCGATGGACATGCCCCACTTGACCGTCGCGCGGCGCAGCAGGCGCAGCGGGACGAGCGGCGCGGGGTGCCGGGCCTCGACGGCGAGGAAGGAACCGAGCAGGACCGCCGCGGCCAGCAGGGTCGTCAGCGTCGGGAGGCTGCCCCAGCCCGCGTCGCCGCCGGTGGAGATGCCGTAGACCAGCGCGAACAGCCCGCCGCTCGCCAGGATCGCGCCGGGGACGTCGAGCCCGGTCCGGCTCCGTCCGGCCGTCTCGCGGACCACCATGAGCGCGCCGAGCAGGACCAGGAGGCCGATGCCGGTGAGCAGGAGCATCGTCCAGCGCCAGTTCAGCCCGCTGGTGATCAGCCCGCCGCCGATCGTCCCGATGACGAACCCCAGCGACAGCAGCGCGCCGTTGACGCCGAGGGCGCGGGTGCGCCGCGGCCCCTCGGGGAACGCGGCGGTCATCAGCGCGAGCGCGGTCGGGCCGATCATGGCCGCCGCGACGCCCTGCCCGGCGCGCGCCGCGACCAGCAGCGCCGGGCTCGGGGCGAGCGCGGCCGCCAGCGACATCAGGGTGAAGCCCGCCACGCCGGTCATGAACAGCCGGCGCCTGCCGAGCATGTCGGACGCCCGCCCGAACAGCGGCATCAGCGCGGCCGTCGGCAGCAGGCACGCGGTCGCGACCCACTGGAGGGCCGAGGCGCCGGAGAAGCCCAGGTCCCGGCCGATCTCCGGCAGGGCCACGGTGATGATCGAGTAGTCGAGGCCGGTCATGAAGGTGGCGCCGCACAGCGTGATGAGGATGAGCCAGCCGCGCGCTCCGAGCCGCGCGGCGCTCTGAGAAGTCTCCGTCGTCATGCCCCCGAGACTGCTGCCCGGGGGAATGATCGACCAGCGCTCCGCTGGAGGTACATCTGCCAGGTGCAGGCTCACGCGCGACCGCCTCCGCGCGTGTGCGCGCTACAACTGCTCGCGGACCCCGGCCTCCTGCGTCACGCGCTGGACCTGCTGGCTCAGGTCGCCCTCCAGCGCGGTCCTGGCGGCCTTGCGGCGGGCCACCGGCAGGACGGTCCTGTGCATCGTGTCCTCAAGGAGGAACGCGGTGCCCGCGTAGAGCGCGATCGCGACGATCGGGATGCCGAGCCATCCCGACGCGTGCTCGACGGCCTCGCCGCCGTTGATCTCGAAGACCCCGCTGAGCGTGAACCGGGCCGCCGCGAGGAGCGCCAGGACGAGCAGCAGCGGGCGGGTCCGCGCCGACGCGCTGCTCATGGCCAGCAGCATCGCGGCGACGGTGAGCAGGAAGATCCCCAGAATCGCCGAGCGCCCGCCGGGCGGTGCCGAGCGCATCGTGATCGCGATGGCCGTCCACACCGCACCGAACATCAGCATGATCGTCGCGAGCCCGCCGTCCCGCGCGGCGAAGGCGATGAGCCCGGTGACGATCTCCAGGGGCGCCACGAAGGCCAGCAGGATGACCGTCAGCGGCCCGGTCTGCGCCAGCGGGACCCACTGGAGTTGCAGCGCGGTGTAGAGGACGGTGCCGACGCCGAACGCGAAGAACGCCAGCGGCGCGCTGCTGGCGATCGGCCGCAGCACCACGCGCACCAGGTCCTCCGGCGGCTCGTGCCCGCCCCCGGACGCGTGCGGCCCGGAGCCCTTCCCCGAGGAGATCACGACTCGCCCGGTACCCGTGCCGCCGCCGATCATGCCTCGACCTGGGCCGATGAGGGGCGCTCACGGTGCCGCCGCGGCGCGGGTGATCGCGCGGCGGGCCGGATCTTTCACCGCGTCCGGGTGTGGCGGGGCGCGGATCGGGTGATCGCACAGGGAGTGACCGAATGACGACGCAGCCGACCGCGGGGGCGCCCATGCCGAAGCCCGGACGACCGTTGGCGGCCCTGGCCGCCTGCGCGATCCTGACCGGCGCCGCGCCCCCGTACGCCGTGAGCGGCGCCGCGCGGGCGCGAGCCGAGCCCGCCGCCCTCGCGCCCGCGGGGGAGGACGGCGCCTCGGAACTCGTCCGGGGCTGGCGGATCCAGTCCTCGGCCGTCGCGGGGAGCGACGGCGCGCGGATCTCCCGGCCGGGCTACCGGACGTCCGGCTGGCTGCCGATCGGCCGCCCCGGGACGTTGATGGCGGGCCTGCTGGAGAACGGCCGGTACCCGGACGTCTTCTACTCGGACCGGTTGGCGTCGGTGCCGGCCGGGCGGTTCGCCGTGAACTGGTGGTACCGCGACGAGGTGGTCCTGCACCCGCGCCGCGGCGGCCGCACGTTCCTGATCATGGACGGCGTCTCCGGCACCGCCGACCTGTGGGTGAACGGCGCCCGGATCGACGGCCGCTCGCGGCTCCAGGGCTCCTACTCGCGCTTCGAGTACGACGTCACCCGGTACGCGCGCGACGGCGCCAACGCGATCGCGCTCGACGTCGCGCCGAACAAGGCGAAGACCTACCTCACCGGCAGCCGCCTCGACTGGAACCCGGCCGCGCCCGACCAGGGCACCGGGCTGGAGCGCCCGCCGAAGATCGTCCAGGACGGGCCGGTGTCGCTGCGGGACGTCCACGTCGTGCAGCGCAACGCCGGGGACTTCTCCCGTTCCGACCTCACCGTGAAGGCGCTGCTGCGCAACAACACCGGGACCGTGCGGCGGGCCGAGTTCTCCGGCGCGGTCGAACGGGGCGCGACCCGGCTGCCGTTCAGGACGACGGTGACGCTGCCGCCGAACACGGCCCGCCCGGTGGCGCTCGGCCTCCGCCTCGACCACCCGGACGTGTGGTGGCCCTACCAGCTCGGCGGCCAGCCGCTCTACCACCTCGCCACGCACCTGCGCACCGGCGGGACGGAGACCGGCCGGTACGCCGAGGACTTCGGCATCCGCATCGTCACCTCGTCGCTCACCCGCGCCGTCCCCGGCAGGACGCACGTGCCGCACGGCTACCGGCGGTTCGAGATCAACGGCGTGCCGATCGTGATCCGCGGCGGCGGCTGGTCGCCGGACATGTTCCTGCGCTACTCGCCCCGGAACATCCACGACCAGCTCGCCTACGTGAAGGACCTCGGCCTGAACGCGCTGCGCTTCGAGGGCAACTTCCCGCCGGACGACATGTTCCGGCAGATGGACCGCGCGGGCGTCCTCGCCATGACCGGCTGGCAGTGCTGCGACCGCTGGGAGGATCCGTACGCCAAGTGGAACAAGGAGCTCCGGGCCAACGCCGCCGTCCAGGCCGCCGCCGTCGCCCGCAGGCTGCGCGACCACCCGAGCGTGTTCGCCTTCTTCCAGGGCAGCGACGCGGCACCGGACGCGGCGAAGGAGTCGGTGTACGTGCCGGCGTTCGAGGCCGCCGACTGGGGCACGCCGCAGATCGCGTCGGCGGAGGACAAGGCGTCGCCGCGGCTCGGTCCGTCCGGCGCCAAGGAGGGGCCGTACGGCTACGTGCCGCCGGTGTACTGGTGGAGCAACGGCCGCGAGACCGCCGACGCCGGCGACCCGTCGTCCACGAACGCCGGAAGCGCCTGGGGCTTCGACACCGAGACGAGCGCGGGCAACACCGTCCCGACCCAGGACTCGCTCGACCGCTTCCTGACCCCGCGCGACCAGGCCGCGCTCTGGGACCCCGCCACCGCGCGCGGCCCGCGTTCCGGCCGGGACCTCTTCCACGTGTACCCCTACAACGACTACACCCGGACCGCGCGCATGGGGCAGTACAACACCCCGCTGTGGCACCGGTACGGGCCCTGGTCCGACATGGCCTCCTACCAGCGGATCGCGCAGATGGGCGGATACGAGATCGCGCGTGCGCAGTTCGAGGCCTACATCGGCAACTCCAGGGACCCGGCCAACCCGAGCACCGGCGTCATCTACTGGATGCTGAACAAGGCGTGGCCGTCGCTGCAGTGGAACCTCTTCAACCAGGACTTCGACCAGCCCGGCGTGTACTTCGGCGCGAAGAAGGCGGGCGAGCCGGTGCACGTCATGTACGACTACGCGTCCGGGGCGGTGAAGGTCGCCAACCTGACCGGGACGCGCCAGGACGGTCTGGCGGCGCGGGCGCGGCTGATCGACGTCGACGGCACCGTGAAGCGGACCTCCCGCGTCGCCGTCCCGGCACTGGCCGCCCAGGACGTCCGGACCGTGGCCGCCGCGCGGGCTCCGAAGGGCATCTCCCGCACCTACTTCCTCGAACTCACGCTGACCCGGCGCGGCGCGACCGTGAGCCGCAACGTCTACTGGCTGTCCACGAGACCGGACGCGGTGGACTGGAAGAACACCCTCGGCAAGGGCAGCGGCGCGGCGTTCCGGCCGGACGGGTACGCCGACCTGACCGGGCTGCGCGGCCTGCCCCGCGCCGCCGTGCGCGCCTCGGCCGCCACCCGCCGCGACGGCGCCGACCTCGTGACCACCGTGACGATCAGCGCGACCGGGACGGCGCCGACCATCTTCACCAGGGCGGACGTGCGGCGGGCCGGACCCGGCGGGCGCCCGCTGCCCGGCGGCGGCCAGGTGCTGCCGATCCGCTGGAACGACAACGACGTCACGCTGTGGCCCGGGCAGTCCCAGACGCTGACCGCCCGCTACCGCGCCTCCGACCTGCGCGGCGCCGTCCCGGTCGTCGGCCTCGGCGGCTGGAACCTGCCGGCGCTGACCGTGCCCGCCGCGCCGCGCTCGTGACCGGTCCCGGCGGTTCGGAAGACCGCGCTGGTTTCACGCCTCGGTCCCGGCGAGCGCGATGGCGCCGATGAGCGCGGCGTCGTCGACGAAGCGGGCCGTCACCACCTCCGGCGGGAACGGGACCGCGCGCGCCACGGTCTCGCGGATCGCGGGAAGCAGGGACGGCTCGGCGGCCATGCCGCCGCCGAGGACCACCCGCTCCGGGTCGAGCGTGGTCGCGAGGTTGGC
>NZ_JBEYYT010000539.1:0-5430 GCF_040645715.1 Spirillospora sp. NPDC046719
CCGCTGGTCATGCGGCCGACCTCCGAGACCGTCATCGGCGAGTACATGGCCAAGTGGATCGACTCGTGCCCAGGGATTCCTGGGCGCGCGACCGAGAGGTGGCGTGACGGGCATGCTGGAACGGCTGGGGGCCGTCCAGCTCGACACGATCTCGGTGCTGGCCCGGTCCCACGAGCTGGTGCCGTACGCGCGCCTGGGGCCCGTCGGGCGTGGCGCGATCGAGACCGCCTACTGGGGGAACGGCTCCTTCGGCGCCTTCGAGTACTGGGCGCACGCGGCGTCGATCCTGCCCATGCGCGACTGGCCGCTGTTCGCGTTCCGCCGCCGCGCCTACCTGCGGCGCGGCTGGCGCTGGCACAAGGTGCCCGAGGGCGTGTGCGACGAGATCCGCGACCGGCTGCGCTCCGACGGCCCGCTGACCACGAAGGAGCTCGGCGGCGCCAAGGCCAGCGCCGAATGGTGGGACTGGAGCGAGCACAAGATCGGCATCGAGTGGCTGCTCGACGTCGGCGAGGTCGTGTGCGTCGAGCGGGTCGGCTGGCGGCGGGTCTACGACCTGGCGGAACGGGCCGTCCCCGCGGAGCTTCTCGCGCAGGACCCGGACGACGAGGCGTGCCTGACGGCCCTCGTCGCGCGGGCGGGGCGCGCCCTCGGCGTGGCGACCCGTGGCGACCTCGCCGACTACTACCGGCTCAAGCAGGACCAGGTGGCCGGCGTCGTCGAGGCGGCCGGGCTCGTCCCGGTGACGGTGGCCGGGTGGCGGCAGCCGGCCTGGGCCGATCCGGAGGCCCTCGCCGCTCCGGTGCGGGGACGGCACGCCACCACGCTGCTGTCGCCGTTCGACTCGCTGGTGTGGGACCGGGCGCGGACGTCCCGGATGTTCGGGTTCGACCACCGGCTGGAGGCGTACGTCCCGAAGGCCAAGCGCGTCCACGGCTACTTCGCGATGCCGCTGCTAGCGGGCGGGCGCCTGCTCGGACGGGTCGACCCGGCCCGGGAGGGCGGCACGCTCGTCGCCCGCCAGGTGTCGTTCGAACCGTGGGCGACCCGGACCGCGGGGCGCGCCGAGGCGTCGGCCGCGTCGCTGGCCACCGCGCTGTGGCGGGCGGCGGCGTGGGTCGGCTGCGACGACGTCCGCGTCGAGCGGATCGTCCCGGATGGTGTCGACCGCGCCCTCATCGATGCCGCCATCAAAGCCGGCCCCGCCTGAGCGGTCCGGCTTGAGCGTCCGGGGGGAGAGGTCCGGCTTGATCGGCCCCGAATGGAGCGGCCCGCTTGACCGTCCGGCTTGAGCATCCGGATGGAGAGGTCCGGCTTGAGCGGCCTCGGATGGAGCGGCCCCTGCATGAGCGGTCCGGTTTGAGCGTCCGGGTGGAGGGGTCTGGCTTGAGCGGCCTCGGATGGAGCGGCCCCTGCATGAGCGGTCCGGTTTGAGCGTCCGGGTGGAGGGGTCTGGCTGGAGCGGCCTGCTTGAGCGGCGTGGCGAGAGGTCTGGCTGGAGCGGCCTCGGATGGAGCGGCCCTGCGTGAGCGGTTCGGCTGGAACAGCCGGACTTGAGCGGCGCCGCTTCCCTGGTGCCGCCTGACCAGCCCTGCCTGACCGGTCCTCTCGCCGGCTGGGCCTTGCCCCGGGTGATGTGTCCCCGCCCTTAGGTGGCCTTGCCTGGGTGGCCTTGCCTGGGCGGTCCTCCCGCTCGGTGGGGCTTGTGGGGGTCTCTGGGGGATCCGTGGTGGGGGGATCAGTGGGGGGTGATTTCGGGTGGGTGAGCCGCGTTCGGCGGTCTCTGGCCCGTGGGGCGGGAGGCTTGGTGTGGGGCGGAATTGGTCGGGCGGAAACGGGCGGTTCGCCGTGCGAACTCCGGGCCGCCGAAATGAGGTGGTTCGCCCCCGGAGACGTGAACGCGCCCGGCTCGCGGGGAGCCGGGCGCGGTGGGGCGTCGGTCAGCCGTGGGGGGTCTGCTGGGGGTCGGTGGCGGTGGGGCGGTCGAGGATCTCGCCGGCGTCGCCGCCGCGCCGCTTCGAGCTGCGCGAACCGAAGAGGGTGTAGTCGACGATCTCGGGGATCACCCGCGGCGCGTCCAGCACCACGTCGGAGAACAGGTGGACGACCCAGCTGGCCAGCAGGCCGAGCACGATGATCCCGACGCCGACCCAGAACATGATCCACATGGGGCCGTTGCAGAGCGCGACACCGCCCACCACGAAGCCGATGAAGATGATCGTGACGGCGACCCAGGAACTCGGCCGGCCGGCGTGGGACCCGTGCGACTCTTCGGACATTGCGCCTCCCCTCCGATGGTGCATGAGATCTTCTCCCGGACCCCGTGCGTCAAACGGGGCGGACCGTGGATTGCGCTGCGGAGTGACCTAGACCATTCTGGGTCTCGCCTACGATGGGCATCGTACGAGTGGTGTGCGTGCCGCCGGGAGCGGTGAACCACGATCTGCAAGGAGCCTTCGAGAGTGCCGCCAGTCATCGACAAGATCCTTCGTGCGGGCGAAGGAAAAATTCTGCGCAAGCTCAAGAAGCTCGCGGATCAGGTCAACTCGATCGAAGAAGACTTCGTCGACATGTCCGACGCCGAGTTGCGTGAGCTGACCGACAAGTACCGCGAGCGCATCGCCGAGGGCGAGTCCCTCGACGACCTGCTCCCCGAGGCGTTCGCGACCGCACGCGAGGCCGCCAAGCGGGTCCTGGGCCAGCGCCACTACGACGTCCAGATCATGGGCGGCGCGGCGCTGCACATGGGCAACATCGCGGAGATGAAGACGGGTGAGGGCAAGACCCTGACCTGTGTCCTCCCGGCGTACCTGAACGCCCTGTCCGGCGACGGCGTGCACGTGGTCACGGTGAACGACTACCTGGCCAAGCGCGACGCCGAGTGGATGGGCCGCGTCCACCAGTTCCTCGGCCTCGAGGTCGGCGTCATCCTCCCGCAGATGACCCCGGACGAGCGCCGGGTGGCCTACAGCGCCGACATCACCTACGGCACGAACAACGAGTTCGGGTTCGACTACCTGCGCGACAACATGGCGTGGAGCCTGGAGGAGTGCGTCCAGCGGGGGCACAACTACGCGATCGTGGACGAGGTCGACTCGATCCTCATCGACGAGGCCCGGACGCCGCTGATCATCTCCGGTCCGGCCGAGCAGAACTCCAAGTGGTACTCGGAGTTCGCCAAGATCGTCCCGCGGCTGAAGCGGGCCGAGCTCATCAGCACCGCCGGGCAGGTCGACGAGTACGGCCCCGGTGACTACGAGGTCAACGAGAAGAAGCGCACGGTCGGCATCACCGAGTCCGGCGTGGAGAAGGTCGAGGACTACCTCGGCATCGACAACCTCTACGACTCGGTGAACACGCCGCTGGTCAGCTTCCTCAACAACGCGCTGAAGGCCAAGGAGCTGTACAAGCGCGACAAGGACTACGTCGTCATGAACGGCGAGGTCCTGATCGTCGACGAGTTCACCGGCCGCATCCTGCACGGCCGCCGCTACAACGAGGGCATGCACCAGGCCATCGAGGCCAAAGAGGGCGTGGCGATCAAGGACGAGAACCAGACGCTCGCCACGATCACCCTGCAGAACTACTTCCGCCTCTACAACAAGCTGTCCGGGATGACCGGTACCGCCGAGACCGAGGCGGCGGAGTTCAACAAGACCTACAAGATCGGCGTGGTGCCGATCCCGACGAACAAGCCGATGATCCGCCAGGACGTGGCGGACGTCGTCTACAAGACCGAGCAGGCCAAGTTCGAGGCCGTGGTCGACGACATCGCCGAGCGGCACGAGAAGGGCCAGCCGGTCCTGGTCGGCACGACGTCGGTGGAGAAGTCCGAGAAGCTGAGCAAGATGCTCAAGCGGCGCGGCATCCCGCACCAGGTGCTGAACGCCAAGCACCACGAGCAGGAGTCGGCGATCGTCGCGGAGGCGGGCCGCAAGGGCGGCGTCACCGTCGCGACGAACATGGCGGGCCGCGGCACCGACATCATGCTCGGCGGCAACCCCGACTTCCGCGCGGACCTGGAGCTGCACCAGCGCGGGCTGTCGCCGCTGGAGACTCCGGAGGAGTACGAGGCGGCCTGGCCGGAGGCGCTGGAGAAGGCCAAGGAGGCCGTGAAGGGCGAGCACGAGGAGGTCGTCGAGATCGGCGGCCTGTACGTGCTCGCGACCGAGCGGCACGAGTCGCGGCGCATCGACAACCAGCTCCGCGGCCGGTCCGGCCGGCAGGGCGACCCGGGCGAGTCCCGGTTCTACCTGTCGCTGGAGGACGACCTCATGCGGCTGTTCAACTCGGCCCGCGTCGAGGCGATCATGACGCGCCTGAACATCCCGGACGACGTCCCGATCGAGTCCAAGATCGTCTCGAACGCGATCCGCTCGGCGCAGAGCCAGGTCGAGCAGCAGAACTTCGAGATGCGCAAGAACGTCCTGAAGTACGACGAGGTGCTGAACCGGCAGCGCAAGGTCATCTACGCCGAGCGCCGCAAGGTGCTGGAGGGCGAGGACCTGCACGACCAGGTCCGCCGGATGATCGACGAGGTCGTCGCGGGCTACGTCGCGGGCGCCACCAACGAGGGCTTCGCCGAGGACTGGGACCTCGAGAAGCTGTGGAAGGCGTTCAAGCAGCTGTACCCGATCAGCCTCACCGTCGACCAGCTGGTCGAGGACGAGGCGGACGGCGACATCTCGGGACTGGACGCGGAGACGCTCGCCGAGAAGATCCGCGACGACGCGCAGGCGGCCTACGACAAGCGCGAGGAGGAGCTCGGCCCCGAGGTCATGCGGGAGCTGGAGCGCCGGGTCGTGCTGTCGGTGCTGGACCGCAAGTGGCGTGAGCACCTGTACGAGATGGACTACCTGCAGGAGGGCATCGGCCTGCGGGCCATGGCGCAGCGCGACCCGCTGGTGGAGTACCAGCGCGAGGGCTACGACATGTTCAACGCGATGCTCGACGGCATCAAGGAGGAGTCGGTCGGCTATCTCTTCAACCTCGAGGTCGAGGTGGAGGAGCAGCCGGAGGCCCCGCAGGTGGGCGCGAAGCCGGTGTCGGTCGCCAAGACCGCGCCGTCCGAAGGCGCCGGCGAGGAGCCGTCCGACACCGTCCCGGTGGAGGCCGAGGAGGAGCCGGTCATCCACGCCAAGGGCCTCGACGAGCCGAAGCGGCCGAAGAAGCTGGACTACTCGGCGCCCACCGTCGACGGCGAGGGCGGCGTGGAGCACCACTCCGAGGAGACGGAGGACGAGTACGCGGGCGTGAACCGCAACGACCCGTGCCCCTGCGGCTCCGGCAAGAAGTTCAAGCGCTGCCACGGCGACCCGCGCAGCAAGAAGTAGCGCCGACGCGCTGACGAGGCGGGCGCCCCGGGCGACCCGGGGGGCGCCCCCCCCGTTGACGGGGGCCGCCGGTGATCGCCCCGCCCGTTGACGGGGC
>NZ_JBEYYT010000540.1:0-5426 GCF_040645715.1 Spirillospora sp. NPDC046719
ATCTCGCGCGCCCACCCCCGCCCCTACGTCGACGCCCTCATCGCCACCGCCGAGACCGTCTTCCCGCCCGCCGGCGGCGCCCCCGGCGGCGTGGCGCTCGGCGCGCCGCCGTCGTCCGGCGCCACCGCCGAGGAGATGGAGTGCGTGCTGCGCTGGCTCGACCTGCCGGGCGTCCGGCTCGTCGAGCTGGACGGCGCCTGGACGTGCCCGGCGCACGGCGCCGAGGGCCTGCGCGCCTGGATCGACAACGCCTACACGAGCCACGACCCCGAAGCGCGCCAGGGAAGGCGCTGACGGGCCGGGCCGCCCACTAAGGTGACGGTGGACACCCCGCGCCCGGAGAGGACGACCCCGCATGGCCCTGCCTCTCTACGACAGCCAGCCCGCGCGGCGCGTCCCGTGGGTGACGTACCTGCTGGTCGCGGTGAACGTCGTGGTGTTCCTCATGACCCCGATGTCGAACTTCGCCACCTGGTACGGCAAGGGCGCCGTCCGCGAGTGCAAGGCCGCCGAGTTCACCTACCAGTACGGCGCCGTGCCCAAGGAGCTGACCACCGGCGACCAGCAGCCGCTGCCGACCGACATCACGAGCCAGTGCGGGCCCGACGGGTACCACAAGGCGCCGTGGACGTCGGCGTTCACCTCGATGTTCCTGCACTCCGGCGCGATGCACCTGCTCGGCAACCTGGTCTTCCTCTTCGTCGTCGGCATGGGCGTCGAGGACCGCCTCGGGCGATGGCGCTTCCTGCTCAGCTACCTGGCGTTCGGGCTCATCGCCGTGTACGGCTTCGCCTGGACCTCGCCCGACTCCACGGTCCCGCTCATCGGCGCGTCCGGCGCGATCGCCGGGGTGATGGGCGCCTACGTGATCCTCAACCCGCGCGGCCGCGTCGTCAGCTACGTGCCGCCGATCATCGTCCTGCGGCTGCCCGTCTGGGTGGTGCTCGGCTACTGGTTCATCCTGCAGTGGCTGTCGCTGGGCGACGAGGAGAGCAGCGTCGCCTACACGGCGCACATCTACGGCTTCTCCGCCGGCGTGCTGTTCGCGCTGCTGGCCCGCCGCGCGGGCCGCACCCGCCGCATCGCGGCCCTGAGCCGCACCTGAGTAGAGTCGGGGGCGTCCGAACTCAGGGGAGGGGCCCAGTGGTCACAGCGATCGTGTTCGTCAAGGCCGACGTCGCGCGCATCCACGAGGTGGCCGAGACGATCGCCGCGCTGGACGGGGTCAGCGAGGTCTACTCGGTCACCGGCGAGCACGACCTGATGGCGATGGTCCGCGTCCGCCGCCACGACGAGCTCAACGACGTGATCCCGGGCCGGGTCAACAAGGTCCCCGGGGTCCTCGGCACCGAGACCCACATCGCGTTCCGCACCTACTCCAAGCACGACCTCGACGCGGCCTTCGCCCTGGGCCTGCCCGACGCCGACTGAGCCGGCGCCCCGTGCGGCCTACGCGGCCGTGATCAGGCTCAGGGAGAGGTCGCCGCAGGGGTGGGCGGTGTGGCCGGGGCGGCCGCGGTAGACGGCGCCGGGAGGCCACGTGGCGGTGTTGGACGCCATCACGCGGCCAGGGGCGTTGACCACGAAGGCGGGCGCGGGGATCTCGCGCAGCACCGGGACGACCTCGTGCTCGAAGGTGCGGGCGAACACGTCCGCGGCGGCGACGCCGGCGAACTCCCCGTCCACGCGGACCGGGGCCGACAGCGTGAGGACGTACTCGTCGCTGCACAGGTAGTCGACGTAGGGGCCGCAGACGGTCTTCTCGGCGCCGCCCTCCGGGCCGGTGAACCAGTCCCAGGCGGTGTAGTCGTACAGGGCGCTGCTCTCGGGGTTCAGGTCGCGCAGCAGCTGGGACGGGCCGGCAGGGCCCGCTTGCCACCACTCCAGGTACCAGGCGGCGTCGGCGAGCAGCCGGGGCGCGGCGATGAAGCCGAGGCCGCACACCAGCGGGCCGAGCCGGGGGAGCAGCAGGGGGCGCAGGGCGGCGAGGTCGGCGCGGGCCGGGACGCGGCCGGCGCCGCGCACCTCCCGCAGCAGCCGCGCCGAGGCGTCGCGGATCTCGGCGACCGTGCCGAAGACGGCGTCGAGGGTCGCGTGCACGCGGTCCGCCGCCGCACCGGCGGACGGTGGCTCGGGGGGCATGGGGGTCCACCTCGGGTCAGAGGGTGAGCCGTCGGTCAATCAGACGTTCTATCGCATTCGCGACGTGACTTTCAGCGACATCCCGGGCCCGGTCCTCCTCGCCCCGCTCGACGGCGTCGACGATCCGGGCGTGCTGGGCGTGCACGGCCCGGCGGGCGCCCGGCTCGTCGTGGACGGCCCAGATGAGCGGCCCGATGTCGGCCTGCAGCCGGATCTCCTCGCGGGTGAGCCGGACGGACTGGGACGCGGCGGCGATCTCCAGGTGCAGCCGGCCGTCCAGCCGGCACATCCGGGGCGCGGCGTCCGGGCGGGCCATCTCGGCGAGGGAGCGGCGCAGCCGGTCGACGTCGCCGGGCAGCGAGCGGCGGGCGGCCAGCCGGGCGGCGGCGCCGGCGATCGCGGCGTAGTGGTCGCCGAGGTCGCGCAGTTCCTCGGCGGACAGCGGGAGGAGCCGCTCGTCGAGGTCGAACGTGCGCGCCGGGGCGCGCACGAAGCTGCCGCCGCCCCGGCCGCGCCGGGTCTCGATCAGCCCCTGCTGACGCAAGGCCATCAGCGCTTCGCGTAGAGTTACCGTCGATATCCCGAGATGTCCGGCGAGATCGGTCTCGCTGGGCAGCTGCTCCCCGTCGTCGAGGAGGCCGAGCGCGATGGCGTCGCCGATCCGCCGGACCACGGCGTCGACCCGGGCGGTGTTGTCGACCGGGGCGAACACGACGAGGCGTGCGCCCTCCGCACCGTCCATGGGCCCCCTCTCCCCGTTGACTCAGTGATACCGGATCGTCACTTGAACTAAAACCTATGACTCCATATGTTTTCGTTCATGCCGGCTACAGCGGTGAGGATCCGCGATCTGCGCAAGACCTTCGGTGCCGTCGAGGCGGTGGCGGGCGTCGACCTCGACATCGGGGACGGCGAGTTCTTCTCGATGCTCGGTCCGTCCGGATCCGGCAAGACCACCGTGCTGCGGCTCATCGCGGGCTTCGAGCGCCCGACGTCCGGGACGGTCGAGCTGGCCGGCCGCGACGTCACGGGCCTCGCCCCGTTCGACCGCGACGTCAACACCGTCTTCCAGGACTACGCGCTGTTCCCGCACCTGGACGTGCTCCGCAACGTCGAGTACGGGCTGAAGGTGCGGCGGGTCCCGAAGGCGAAGCGCCGCGAGCGGGCGCTCGAGGCGCTGCGCAGCGTCCGGCTCGACGGCTTCGAGGCGCGCCGGCCCAGCGAGCTGTCGGGCGGGCAGCGCCAGCGGGTCGCGCTGGCGCGCGCGCTGGTCAACGAGCCGAAGGTGCTGCTGCTGGACGAGCCGCTCGGCGCCCTCGACCTGAAGCTGCGCGAGGAGATGCAGGTCGAGCTGAAGACGATCCAGCGCCGCGCCGGCATCACGTTCGTGTTCGTCACGCACGACCAGGAGGAGGCGCTGACCCTCAGCGACCGCATCGCGGTCCTCGACGGCGGCCGCGTCCAGCAGGTCGGCACGCCCGCCGAGGTGTACGAGCACCCGGCGACCGAGTTCGTGGCCGGCTTCGTCGGCACGACCAACCGGATCGGGGACGTCTGCGTGCGGCCGGAGAAGCTGCACGTGCGCATCCTCGACGGCGGCGGCGCCCCCGGCGACGGCGAGGGCGCCGCGCCGGACGGCGGGACGGGCGGGCCGGCGGGGGACCGGCACGCCGAGGGCACCATCGCCGAGGTCGTCTACGCGGGCGCCGTCACGAGGTTCGTGGTGGACCTGGAATCCGGCGACCGAGTCGTCGCGCTCCGGCAGAACCTCGCGGCGTCCCCGGCGGAGGCGACCCGCCACCGCGGCGCCCGCGTCCGGGTCGGCTGGCAGGCGGCGCACGAGTTCCGGGTCGCCGGGGCCGCACCGAGCACTGAAACCTCCGCGAAAACCCCCAACTAAAGAGGAGTTCCTCATGTGGTCCACGCGCATGGCGCTCGCCGCCGCGGCGACGCTGGCGATCGGACTGGCCGCCGCCGGCTGCGGCGGCGACTCGGGAGACAAGGCGTCCGGAGCCGGGCAGGGCGGCTTCACGGTCCCGAAGGTCCCGATGCAGAAGTCGCTCGGCCAGGGCGAGGGCCAGGTCAACCTGGTCGCCTGGGCCGGGTACGCCGAGGACGGCTCCAACGAGAAGACGGTCGACTGGGTCCACCCGTTCGAGAAGCAGACCGGCTGCAAGGTCAACACCAAGATCGCCGGCACCTCGGACGAGATGGTCGCGCTGATGAAGACCGGCCAGTACGACACGGTCTCGGCGTCCGGCGACGCGTCGCTGCGGCTCATCGCGTCCGGCAGCGTCGCCCCGGTCAACACCGCGCTCGTGCCGAACTACGCCGACATCTTCGCCGGGCTGAAGAACAAGCCGTGGAACTCGGTGAACAACGTGGCCTACGGCATCCCGCACGGCCGCGGCGCCAACCTGCTGATGTGGCGCACCGACAAGGTGAAGCAGGCCCCCGACTCGTGGGGCGCGGTGTTCGACGCCAACTCCCCGTACAAGGGCAAGGTCACCGCCTACGACTCGCCGATCTACATCGCCGACGCGGCGCTCTACCTGATGTCGGCCCGCCCCGAGCTCGGCATCAAGGACCCGTACGCGCTCGACCAGAAGCAGTTCGACGCCTCCGTGGCGCTGCTGAAGCAGCAGCGGGGCATCATCGGCGAGTACTGGTCCGACTACACCAAGGCCGTCCAGTCGTTCAAGAGCGGCGACACCCTGCTCGGCACGACCTGGCAGGTCATCACGAACTACGTGGAGGCCGCGAAGGCGCCCGTGAAGGCGATCGTGCCGAAGGAGGGCTCGACCGGCTGGTCGGACACCTGGATGGTCGCGGCGAAGGCCAAGCACCCGAACTGCGCCTACCAGTGGATGAACTACATCGTGTCCCCGAAGGCGAACGCGCAGGTCGCCGAGTGGTTCGGTGAGGCCCCGGCGAACGCCAAGGCCTGCCAGGAGACCGCGGACAAGAAGTTCTGCGACACCTTCCACGCCACCGACGAGACCTACTTCTCCAAGGTGCACTTCTGGACGACGCCGATCGCCCAGTGCCTGGACGGCCGCAACAACGTCATGTGCGTCGACTACACCAAGTGGACGCAGGCATGGACGGCGATCAAGGGATGACCGCGTCCCCGGCGGCGTCCACCGCCGGTGAGGCATCCGCCCGCCCGGCGCCGGGGGCCCCGCGCCGCGCGGCGGCGCTGCTGGACCCCCCGCCCGGGCGGGGGGGGGGGGGGCTTCCCCGGGGCGCGGGGGGGGATGGGGGAGCGCTACCCGGGCCCCCGC
>NZ_JBEYYT010000541.1:0-5423 GCF_040645715.1 Spirillospora sp. NPDC046719
CGGCCGGACGGCCCGCACGACCGGGATCGGCAGCCCCTCGTCCAGCAGGCTCTGCTCCAGCCGCCGCGCGGTGAACCGCTCCGCCTCGGCGAGCGCGTCCGGCGGCACCTCGACGGGCTGGTGCCGCGCGGCGATCGCCAGCCCCTCGCCGACCGTGAGCGGCGCCAGCCGCGGGACGGCCCGCAGGATCGCGGTCAGCCCGAGCGCGGCGCGGCGCAGCCCGAACGGGTCGGACCCGCCGGTCGGCGCGGCGCCCGCGGCGAACAGCCCGGCGAGCAGGTCGAGCCGGTCGGCGGCGGCGAGGACGGCGCCCGCGGCCGTCGCGGGGAGCGCGTCGCCCGCCGAGCGCGGCAGTTCCATCTCATAGAGGGCGTCCGCGACGGCGGCGTCCTCCCCGGCGCGCCGGGCGTACTCGCGGGCCATCGTCCCGGCGAGGCCCGGCAGCTCGATCACCATGGACGAGGCCAGGTCGAACTTGGCGAGCGCGGCGGCGCGGGCGAGGACCGTACGCTCGTCCCCGCCGAGGCCGGCGCGGTCGGCGACGCCGGCGGCGATCGCGGCGATGCGGGCCGACCGGTCGGCCATGGAGCCGAGCCGCTCGGTGAACGTGAGCCGGTCCAGGCCCCGCCTGATCTCGTCCGGCGTCCTGCGCAGGTCCTGCCGGAAGAAGAACGCGGCGTCCTCGTAGCGGGCGCGGACGACGGCCTCGTTCCCGGCGCGGACCACGTCGCGGTCGCACTCGCCGTTGGCGACGGTGACGAAGTGCGGCAGCAGCCCGCCGGACTTCCCGCGCACCGGCAGGTACCGCTGGTGCTTGCGCATGACCGTGGTGAGGACCGCCTCGGGCAGGTCGAGGTAGGCCGCGTCGAACGACCCGAGGATCGCGACGGGCTCCTCGACCAGGTCGACGATCTCCTCGATGAGGTCCTGCTCGGCGGCGACGTCGACGGTCCCGCCGTGGCGGGCGGCGAGGTCCCGCGCGTCCTCGACGATGCGGGCGCGGCGCCGCGCAGGGTCGGGCTCGATGCCGTGCTCGCGGAGGACGCCGATCAGCGACAGCGCGTCCGGCACCGGCACGCGGGAGGGCTCGGCGGCGCGGTGGACGTCGGTCATCCTGCCCTGGTTCAGCTCGTCCAGCACGATCTGCCGGTGCCCCAGCAGGGCCAGCACCCGCCGGACGGGGCGCGCGAACGACAGGCCGGGGAGGTTCCAGCGCATGTTCTTGCCGGCGCGCAGCCCCGAGACGATCTCGGGGAGCAGCCCGGAGAGGACGTGCGAGGCGGGCTTCCCGGCGACCTTCCGGACGTGCGCCGCGTACTCCTTGCCGCCGACGGTGATCTTCCGGACGTCGGCGGCGTCGACGCCCTGCCCGCGCGCGAACCCGAGCAGCGCCCGCGTCGGCTCCCCGGACGCGTCGTAGGCGGCGGCGATCCTCGGCCCCTTCACGACCTCCTCGGTGTCCGGGGACCTCGGCTCCACGTCCCGGACGACGACGATGAGGCGGCGGGGCGTCGAGAACGCCTCGACCTCGGAGGCGTCGGTGAGCAGGCCCGCCTCCTCCAGCCCGTCGCGCAGCCGTTCCGCGACGGCCTCCGCCGCGGGGCGCACCTCGCCCGGCGGCAGTTCCTCCACGCCGATCTCCAGCGCGAACGCGGCCGGTGCGGCGATCTCGGGAAGGGCCGACTTCTCCAGGGCGATCCGGGGAGCGGTGGCGTCGCCGAGCGGGTGGCCGAGTTCGGCGCGGCGCTCGACCCACAGGGCGGCGACCTCGTGGGCGAGGCCCCGCATCCGCGCGAACGCGCGGGCCCGCTCGGCGGTGCCGATCGCGCCGCGCGCGTCCAGCACGTTGAACGCGTGCGAGCACTTCAGCACGCAGGAGTGGGCGGGGACGGGCAGCCGGGCGTCCAGCATCCGGCGCGCCTCGGCCGCGTACGTCTCGAACAGCCCCCGGTTCGCGGCGATGTCGGCGTCGTCGAGGTAGTAGCGGCTCATCTCGTACTCGGCCTGCCCGAACGCCTCCCCGTAGGAGATTCCGGGCGCGTAGGCGATGTCCTTGAAGTGGGACACGCCCTGCAGCGCCATCAGGATGCGCTCCATGCCGTAGGTGATCTCGACCGAGACGGGGTCCAGCGCGATCCCGCCGGACTGCTGGAAGTAGGTGAACTGGGTGATCTCCAGCCCGTCCAGCCACACCTCCCAGCCGAGCCCCCACGCGCCGAGCGCCGGCGACGCCCAGTCGTCCTCGACGAACCGGACGTCGTGGGCGCGCAGGTCGACGCCGAGCGCGGCGAGGCTGCCGAGGTACAACTCCTGCGCGTCGCCCGGCTCCGGCTTCAGGATCACCTGGAACTGGGTGTGGGTCTGCAGCCGGTTCGGGTTGTCGCCGTAGCGGGAGTCGTCCGGGCGGACGCTCGGTTCGACGTAGGCGACGCGCCACGGCTCGGGGCCGAGGACGCGCAGGGCGGTGTTCGGGTTGAGCGTGCCCGCCCCGACCTCGGTGTTCATCGGCTGCCCGACGAGGCAGCCGTGCCCCGCCCAGTGGGCGGTGAGCCGGATGAGGGCGTCCTGCATGGTCAGCACGGTGTTTCTCCCAACGGGTCGAGCGCCAAGCGTAGATGCGTCAGCGCCCGAGACCTCGTTGGATCGCCGTGCGGACCGGCGACGTCTCGGGGAGCGGCCCCGCCGGCGCCAGCGGCGGCTGGGCCATGAACTTGACCTGCGTGCCGCGGTGCGGCTGGGCGGCGTGCACGAGGAACGGGTGGCACAGGTACACGTCGCCGGCGCGTCCGGTCGCCAGGGCGACGGGACGGTGCTCGGACGCGGGGACGGCCTCGCGCGCGATGTCCATGAAGGAGACGCCCGCGTCGCCCGCCGGCTCCAGGAGCGGCGGGACGTCGAGGTGGGAGCCGACGCGGACGCGGGTGGGGGCGTCGTCCTCACCCACGTCCGAGAACAGGAACAGCATCAGCAGCGCCCGGCCCTTGGAGGCCAGGTTCACCCGGTACCCCATGAAGTCGGCCGGGTCGTCGCCGGGGAAGCTCGCGTCGATGTGCCAGCCGTCGTCGCCGGGGGCCTCGTCGCTCGGGAACCGGATCGGGAACGTGCCGAGGCCGCCCGGCGCCTCCCACGCGCCCTTCCCCGCGAGCGCGTCGTACGCGGCGTGCAGGCGGGGGGTGTTCGCGGCCGCCCGGAACGGCGGCTGCCCGTACCCGCCGAGCCGGATCACCGGCCTGGTCCAGGTCGAGCGGTCGCCGGGATCGCAGCCGGTGTCGCGCCAGAGGATCGCGCGGCACTCGGCGGCCAGGTCCCGGGGGAACGCCTCCGCCACCCGGACGAAGCCGTCGGCGATGAAGGCGTCGGGGTCGATCTCGTGCATCGGCCCAGGATGCCGACGGCGCCCGGCCGGGCGCCAGTGGTTTTCCGGGCGGTCAGCCCCGCCGGACGACGCTGAGCTCGACGCCGCCGACGATCCGGCCGCGCAGCACCTCGGCGAGCCGGTCCGACACCCGCTGCACCGTCACGCGCTCGTCGTGCCCGGGCACCACCGCGAACCGGACGGCCAGCTCCGCGGACGTGCCCTCGGTGAGCCGGACGCCGGTGACGGCCGGGTCGGAGCCGAACGCCGCGTCGACGGCGGCGAGCACGTCGGGGTCCTCGTGCGGCGGCGGGATCGGCCGCCCCTCGGCGAGCAGGTGCAGCCGCAGCCCCTCCACCGCGAAGGGGACGGGGCCCGCCACGTCCACGACCAGCGCGTCCGCGCCCTCGTCGAGGGCGGCGCGGCAGGCGTCGCCGGCCCGGACGGCGACGGGGCGGGCGTCGGCGCGCCACGCCTTCATCGTGTCCATGCAGGTGAAGCCGAGCACGCCGCGCCGGCCGTCGTCGCCGATCAGCGTGGGCAGCGCCATGTCGCTCGACTTCTCCCGGCGGAGCTCTCCGGGTTCGACGTCCTCCTCCTCGGTGAGGATGGCGACGATCGGCACGAGCAGCCGCGTGTTCTGCAGCCGCCGCAGCACCGCGTGCGGGCCGACGCGCCCGGCCGCGTATCCGGCGAGGGCCTCGCACAGCCGGGGATCGGCGCTGCCGTCGTCCCCGGGGAACTGGGGTTCGGGAATGGTCAGTCCGGACACGGCAGGAAGGCTATAGCCTCCGGTGACCGCCATGGGTACCGAACCGGATACTCCCTGTATCCGGCACCGCGGCTGACAGGCGGCGCCGCCCGTCAGCCGAGGTCGGCGATGGCGGCGACGGTGCCGCCGCCGGACGGGCCCTGGTGCACCGCCGCGACCGACACGAACACCGCCGGATCACCCGTGACGGACGCCGCGACGCCGCCCACGCACGCCTTGATCTGCCGGTGCCAGTGCACGTCCGAGTCGTCCAGCATGATGTTGCGGCGGCCCCGCACCGATCCGGACGGGTCCGCCTCGCACTTGATGAACACGTTGACCAGCCGGTCCCCGAGGTCGGCCGTGCGGGGCCGCTCCGGCAGCTCCAGGCCGGTCGAGCGGATCGCGTCCCAGACGCCGTCGGCGTCCAGTGCGTCCTTCATCACACCGTGCCCGGCGCGGTACCGGCCGCCGATGCCGCGCACGTTCCCGACCACCACGATCTGCGCCCGGTCCAGCTCCACGCCGGACGAGCACGACGCCACCGACGAGAACAGCGACAGGTCCTTGTGGATCTGCTCGGCCGACGGCGTCTCGATCTCGCCGAGCGCGACGGCGATGCCGAGCGCGGTCGTCGAGTTGGAGATGTCCATCGACTTCAGGGTGTCCTCGGTGACGACGTCGCGGCCGCGCCGCTTGGCGTCGTTGATCGTGTCGAGGGTGAGCAGCGGCGTCTTGGTCTGCACGTAGTGGACGTCGGCGGGGTCGTCGATCCCGGCGGTCTTCATCGCGTCGCGGACCCCGGCGGCGACCGTCTCCACCATCGCCGGGCGGCCGATGTCCTCGGGCAGGATGACCTCGCTCATCGCGACGCCGACCGACACGCGCGGCTCGTCCGTGCGCGGCGCCTTCGCCGGGTCGACGGTGGCGAACACGGTGGCGTGCGGGCTCAGCACCCCGTCGGTGCCGCCCGACCACACCAGCGGGACGCGCGCCACCTCGTCCGCCGGGCGGGTGCCCTTCGCGACCAGCACCTCCCGGAACGCGCGGTCGGCCAGCAGGCGCGTGTAGTCGTTCACGCCGCCGTTGCCCTCGGTCTTGCCGACCACCGCGAGGACGCGGTCGGCCTCCAGCACGCCGTCGTCGATCAGCCGGGCCAGCCCGGACGCGTCGGTCACGCTCTCGATGGGGATCTTGCGGACTTCGATGGGATCGGGCACGTCGTCGCTCCTCGGCTGCTCTGCTGATCGGTCTCTACCCCGGGTCACGCCTCCACGACCGTCCCGGCCCGGCCGCGCGCCGCCGCGCCGAGCCGGG
>NZ_JBEYYT010000542.1:0-5399 GCF_040645715.1 Spirillospora sp. NPDC046719
TGTCCCTCGCCGTGGTGGGGGGGCGCGGCGGCCTGGACGCCGTCCGCGCCGCCATGGCCC
Source organism: Spirillospora sp. NPDC046719 (assembly GCF_040645715.1). Taxonomy (NCBI): domain Bacteria; kingdom Bacillati; phylum Actinomycetota; class Actinomycetes; order Streptosporangiales; family Thermomonosporaceae; genus Spirillospora; species Spirillospora sp. NPDC046719. Next base: position 61 of record NZ_JBEYYT010000542.1, read on the forward strand.
GCCGCGGACCGCAGGCCCGCCCGGTCGGCCGCCGCGTCGTCCAGCCGACCGGTTTCGCGATGTCCCCGTACTCCGACATCGGCCATGCCGGACCCGCCGTCAAACGTCCCCCGCGCGCGCCCCTCTGGCACACCAGCGGAGGGTCGTCCGGCCCGTCCCCGAACTAGCCGCTAGTCGCTCTTCACCTGGAGGCGGGTGATCTGGAAGACGGTGGCCATGCACAGCGCGGCGGCGAGCGCCTGGAACGCGGACGCGGCGACGCCCACGTGCACGTCGAACCGGGCGTCGGCGAGCGTGTCGACGCTGCCGTGCCCGAACATCCGGGCGAGCAGCAGGGCGACCAGCGCGCACGCCCACCAGCCGGCCACGACGAGGCCCGCCGCGTGCCGCTCCGTCGTCCGGTACCGGCCGCTGTTCACCCACACCTCGTAGACCATGCGCGGCGGCAGCCACAGGTTCACCACCGGGCAGAACCAGCCGAACAGCACCCACGCGCGGTGATGCCGGTGCGGCCCCGGCGACTGCCCGTACGCGCGCCACAGCCACGCCAGGTACAGCATCCCGGTGACCGCCGCCATGATCGCGCCGATCAGGAACACGTCCTGGTACGGCGCGAGGGCCTTGTCCGTCACGGACGCGTTGTAGGTGTCATGGGTCGCGTCGTGCAGCGGGCGCGCCATCCGCAGCAGGCTGATCCCCGACCCGAGCGAGACGAACGCGTCGAAGCCCAGCAGCATGAACACCGCCACCCCGACGGCGCGGAAGTCGCGGCGCCGCGCCCAGGCCCCGCATGCCGGGCACCGGGCGACCTCGGACGGGATGATGTCGCCGCATAGCGCACACGGCATGGTTCTCACCTCCGAGGGGCCTTTTTTACCGTTCGCTGCTTCGGATACTACGTATCTTTGACCGTCTTGGACCCGGAAGGGTTCGCGCTCTTCCAGGGGATCTTCAGGAGCGGCCCGCCGCTACCGGCCGAGGACGAGGCGTCCCGTCACATACGTCACGGCGGCGGTCACCAGCAGCCACGCGGCCAGCCGCCGCAGGCCGCCACCGGCCACGAGCCGGGCCGGCCGGAACCCCGTCACCGCCGCCAGCGACCACCACTCCGCGGCCAGCGCGATCGTCGCGTACAGCGACCCGTAGCCGAGCACCGCGAACGTCAGGACGACGCCCGCCGGGGTGACGGTGTGCGCGAACAGCGCCGGGCCCCGCTCGCGGCCGCGCAGCCCGCGGCGCAGCCCCGCGAGGACCACGCCCCAGCCGGCCGCGCACAGGATCCAGATGACCACCACGGTCACGGGGATGCCGTCGATCGACTCCGGTGCCAGTGCCGTTCCCCCGTGCTCCTCCGATGTGCGCGCCGCGGCGCCGTGCCGCCGTCCGGAAGCCGCTAGGCCATCAGGCCAGACTCCCACGCCCACGCGGCGACCTCGACCCGGTTCCGCGCGCCCAGCTTGCGGTGCACGCTGCCGAGGTGCGTCTTCACCGTGGACAGCGACACGAACAGCTCCCCGGCGATCTCCTCGTTCGTGCGGCCGCGCGCGACGAGCCGGATCACCTCCAGCTCCCGCTCCGTCGGCTGCTCGCGGGGCGGCGCGGGCGCGGCGGGCGGGCGCGCCAGGTTCTCCAGCAGCCGGACGGTGATCGACGGCGACACCAGCGCCTCCCCGTTCGCCGCCGCCCGCACCGCCTCGACCAGCAGCGCCGGCCCGCTGTCCTTGAGCAGGAACCCGACCGCGCCGCCGCGCAGCGCCCCGTACACGTACTCGTCCATGTCGAACGTCGTGACGATCACCACCCGCGGCGGGTCCGCGACGTCGGGGCCCGCGACGAGCCGGGTCGCCTCCAGGCCGTCCATCCTCGGCATCCGGATGTCGAACAGGCACACGTCCGGGCGGAGCCGCCGGGCCAGCGCCACGGCCGCGGCGCCGTCGGCCGCCTCCCCGACCACCTCCATGTCGGGCTGCGAGTCGACGATCATCCGGAACCCGGTCCGGACCATCTCCTGGTCGTCGGCGATCAGTACGCGGATGGTCACGGGATCATTTTGCCTTGCTCTCGGCGCCGGGCGGCCGGGCGGCCGGGGTCACTCCTTCGCGGCGGCGGGGAGGAGCGCGACGACCTCCCAGCCGCCCTCCGGGCGGGGGCCGGCGCGCAGGCGGCCGCCGAGCGCGTCCACCCGCTCGGACAGCCCGGCCAGCCCGAACCCCGAGGACGGCAGCCGCCGGCCCCGGCCCTGCCCGTCGTCGCGGACGCTCACCTCGACCGACCCGCCGGCCGCCCGCGCGACCGCGACCCGGACGGACGCGGCGTCCGCGGCGTGCTTGCGGACGTTGGTCAGCGACTCCTGCACCACCCGGTGCACCGAGGCGGCGACCTCGGGCGGCAGCGGGCCGAGGTCGGGCGCGAGCGCGAGGGTGGCGGGCGGGTCGGCGAACCCGGCGACCAGGTCGCGGAGCCGGCCGAGGTCGCCGACCGGCCGGGTCGCCGCCTCGCCCGCCGCCCCGCCCGCCGTTTCCGCCGTGCCCGCCGTCTTGCCCGCGGCGCCGAACGCCTCGCCGTCGGCGGCGCCGGTGTGCTGCGCGTCCCGCAGCAGCCCCACCATCTGCCGCATCGACGTCAGCGCCTCGGTGCCCGCCTTCTCGATCCCGGCGAACATGGTGTCGAGCCGCTCGGGCGACTGCGCGGCGCCCGACCGCGCCGCGAACCGCGCGGCCTGCGCCTGGACGACGATGCCGGTCACGTGGTGGGCGACGAAGTCGTGCAGGTCGCGGGCCAGTTCCAGCCGCTCGTCGCGGCGCGCCGCCGCGAGCGACCGGGCCCGGCGGGCGTCGACCGCGCGCAGGTAGAGCCCGACACCGAGGGCGACGGCGACCGTGATGCCGAGCGGCGCCGTGAACACCAGCGCGGCGACCGGCGACCACCGCAGCGGGACGGCCAGCACCGCCGCGCCGAGCAGCACCGCGAGCGGCACGAGCCGGTCCCGGGGCGCCTTCCAGACCACCCGCGCGATGACGATGAGCAACCCGCCGATCTCGGCGAACACGCCGGGGTTGCTGTTGTGCAGGTCCACGGCGGTGCTGACATAGAAGGTGCCGAGCAGGGACAGCGCGCCCGCGCCGACCGCCGCGCGGATCCGCCACCGGCCCGGGGCGAGGGCCGCCGCGTTGGCCGCCGCGGCGAACACGATCAGCCAGATCTGCGGCCGCTCGTGATGGACCGCGATCAGCCCGGCCAGCAGGTACAGCGAGGCGAAACCGCCGTACGCGATGCGCATGAGGCACCCGCCCACCGAGTGGACGCGGTCCAGCCCCGTTCCCGTATCGCTCACGATTATGCAGGTTACGACCCGGAGCGGATCCTGGGATCGGCCGTTCGGCCGATGGGCGGCCGCCGGGGACCGGACCTGTGCCCGATGTGCGCGCGCCCCCGCCGCGCGCACGCTGGAGCCATGGAACTGATCTACACCCCCCTCATCGTCGTGTTCGCCGTCTTCGTGATCTACGGCGGGCTGGTCATCCCCGTCCGGGAGATCGTCGAGTCGATCCGGGACCGGCGCTCCCGGGGCCCGTCGGACCGCGGCGAGCCCAGCCCCGACGCCGGGCCCGACGCCGAGTCTGGCTCGGCGTCCGGTGACGTCATCGAGCTGCGGTCGGCCGGGGAGCGGCGGAGGGCCGCCGCGTGAGCGAGCCCCGTCCCCTCGCCGGGCCGGAGCCGGTCCTCGCGGGCCGTGGCCTGGTCAAGCGGTTCGGCGCCGCCGTCGCGCTGGACGGCGTCGACCTCGCGGTCGGCCGCGCCGAGGCCGTCGCGATCATGGGTCCGAGCGGGTCCGGTAAGTCCACCCTGCTGCACTGCCTTGCCGGGATCATGCGCCCGGACGCGGGGGAGGTGCACCTGCTCGGGCAGCGCATCGACGCGCTCGGCGAGCGCCGCCGCAGCACGCTGCGCCGCACCCGGTTCGGGTTCGTGTTCCAGTTCGGGCAGCTGCTCCCCGAACTGCCCGCCGAGGAGAACGTCGCACTCCCGCTCATGCTGAACGGCACGCCGCGCCGCGAGGCCGTCAAGGCCGCCCGGAGCTGGTTCGGCCCGCTCGGGCTCGCCGGGATGGAAGGCCGGCGGCCAGGCGAATTGTCCGGCGGGCAGGCGCAGCGGGTCGCGATCGCCCGCGCGCTGGCGCCGCGCCCGGCGGTCGTCTTCGCCGACGAGCCGACCGGCGCGCTCGACCAGGCCACCGGCCACGAGACGATGCGGCTGCTGACCGAGGCGACCCGGCACAACGACGCGTCGCTGGTCGTCGTGACGCACGACCCGTCCGTGGCGCGCTGGTGCGACCGGACGGTGCAGGTCCGCGACGGCCGCGTCCAGCAGCCGGTCTCCGAGGCGGTGTGATGCCCGGCACCCTGGACCTCGCCTGGCGGTTGCTGCGCGGCGGGGGCCGCCGCAACCTGCTCGGCTCGGGGCTCACCCTCGCCGCGGTGGCCGTCTCGACGGGCCTGCTGCTGTTCGCGGTGACGGCCAACCTCGCGTTCGCGCACCGCACCCATGCCGACTCGTGGCGGCACCCCGGCAAGGCGGACGCGGACCCGGTGATGATCGAGGCGCTCGCGACCGACCACGTCCGCGGCAAGCCGATCACCGTCGTGGACCTGGCGGCGCTGAAGCCGGACGCGCCCGCGCCGCCCGGCATGCCGCGCTTCCCGAGGCCTGGGGAGACGTGGACCTCGCCCGCCCTCGCCCGGCTGCTGAAGGACCTGCCGTCCGACCAGCTCGCGGGCCGGTTCCCCGCCCGCGCCGGGACCCTCGGACGGGACGCGCTCGTCCACCCGGGCGAGCTCGTCGCCGTGGTCGGCCACGCACCCGGCGACCCCGCGATGACGGCGGACCGCGACGGCCTCTCCGGTGTGGAGGGCACCGCCGCGCCCACCCGGATCGCCCGCTACTCCACCGGCGCCGCCGCGTTCTCCGGCGTCTACCAGGCGCTCGTCGCGATCGCGTCGGTGCTGATGGTCGTGCCGCTGCTGGTGTTCGGCGGCGCCGCCGCCCGGCTGACCGTCGCGCGCCGCGACCGGCGGCTCGCCGCGCTGCGGCTGGTCGGCGCCACCCCCGGGCAGGTCGTCGCGATCACCACCGCGGAGGCCGTGCTCACCGCGGCGGCGGGCGCGCTGGCCGGGACCGCCCTGTACGCGGCGGCGATCCCGGCGCTCACCCGCATCACCATCGCGGGCGGCGGCTGGTACGCCTCCGACCTGTGGCCGGGCCTCCCCGTCACCGGGGCGGTGCTCGCGGCGCAGCCCGGCGACCGCGCTGACGCCGACGAGGACGGGCACCGCCGCGAG
>NZ_JBEYYT010000543.1:0-5377 GCF_040645715.1 Spirillospora sp. NPDC046719
CGCCGCCCGCACCGGGGCGCGGCAGGTCGGCGGCCCGTCCGCCGCCCACGTCGGACGCGGCGGCGGCCTCCCCGACGACGAGATCGTCCGGGCCGCGCCCGGCGAACCGATCACCTGCGGGGCCTTCACCCTCACCCTGGTCGAATCCAGGCACTGCCCGCCCGACCGGTACCCCGGGTCGATCGCGCGCCCGGTCGTCCCGCCGGTCAGGGCGTCGGCCTACCGGTGCGGCGACGCGTGGTCCCTGCTCCTGCGGCACGCCGGCGGCCGTACCGCGCTCGTCCAGGGGAGCGCGGGCTTCGTCCCGGGCGCCCTGGAAGGACGATCCGCCGAGGTCGCGTACCTCGGCGTCGGCCAGCTCGGCCTCCAGGACGAGGAGTACGTCCGGGCCTACTGGAAGGAGACGGTCGAGGCGGTGGGGGCGCGCCGGGTCGTCCTCGTCCACTGGGACGACTTCTTCCGGCCGCTCGACAAGCCGCTGCGCGCCCTGCCCCGTCTCGGCGACGACCTCGACGCCACGATGCGGATCATCGGCCCGCTGGCCGCCGAGCAGGGCGTCCCGCTGCACTTTCCCACCGTCTGGCGGCGCGAGGACCCCTGGTCGGGCCTGCCCGGCGGCGATCGCCGCCCGGCGCGCCACGAGCGTCCATGAGTCGGGACCTTAGGCCCTGACCGGGCCCCGCGCGGGCCGAGCATGGTGGAGGAATGCAACTCGATCGCAGTGGTCTGGAGATCCTCGGTCCCGACGAGTGCCGGGATCTGCTGCGGCACGCCGAGGTCGGCCGGATCGTCTTCACCCACAACGCCCTGCCGGCGATCCAACCGGTCAACTACGTCCTCGACGGCGAGGACGTCGTGTTCCGGACGTCGCGGACCTCCCGGCTGGCCACCGCTGCGAGCGGCGCCATCGTCGCCTTCGAGATCGACGCGTTCGACGTCGGCGCGCGGACCGGCTGGTCGGTGGTCGCGATCGGCCCGGCGCGCCGCGTCTCCGCGCCCGGCGAGATCGCCGCGCTGGAGAGGCTCGACCTGCGCGCCTGGGCGCCGGGGGAGCGCGACCAGTTCGTCCGGCTGCGTCCGGAGATGCTCTCCGGACGTCGCATCCCGGGCGAGAACGGTGTCGCCTCGCACGACGCGGCCATGGCCCTCGGGCTGCACCCTGGCGACAACGGCTCGGCGCTCATCTGACGCCGGGAAACGCCTGCTCCGGCGGTTCGACCAGCGGTCAGCGGCCGGTGCGGCCAGCGGTCAGCGGCCGGTGCCCAAGGTCGCGGAGTGGTCGGGGACCTGCGTCTGCATCTCGCGCGGCGACCGCTCGTAGCCCTTCGGGGCGGGACGCGGGGGCAGTTCCAGAGGCGGGCGTTCCACCTCGTGGTAGGGGATCGTCGACAGCAGGTGGGCGATCATGTTGATCCGCGCCCGCCGCTTGTCCTCGCTCTCCACGACGTACCACGGCGCCTCGGGGATGTCGGTGTGGACGAACATCTCGTCCTTGGCGCGCGAGTAGTCCTCCCACCTGGTGATCGACTCCAGGTCCATGGCGGACAGCTTCCACCGGCGCATCGGGTCCTCCAGCCGGCTGCGGAAGCGCCGCTCCTGCTCGGCGTCGCTGACCGAGAACCAGTACTTGCGCAGCAGGACGCCGTCCTCGACGAGCAGCCGCTCGAAGATCGGGCACTGGTGGAGGAAGCGCGTGTACTCCTGCTGGGTGCAGAAGCCCATGACGCGCTCGACGCCCGCCCGGTTGTACCAGGACCGGTCGAACAGCACGATCTCGCCGGCGGCGGGCAGGTGCTCGACGTAGCGCTGGAAGTACCACTGGGTGCGCTCGCGGTCGGTCGGCGCGGGCAGCGCCGCGATCCGGGCCACGCGCGGGTTGAGGTACTCGGTGACCCGCTTGATCGTGCTGCCCTTGCCGGCCGCGTCCCGCCCCTCGAACACCACGACGACGCGGGCGCCCTCGGCGCGCACCCACTCCTGCAGCGTCACCAGTTCCGTCTGGAGCCGGGCCAGCTCCCGCTCGTAGACGTCGCGCGGCAGCCGCTTGACCTTGCCCGACGCCTTGCCCATGGCGGCCTCCCGTCTCGACGTGCCCGGCCAAGTAGATCACGGTGCGCCGGGGCCGGCGATCTCAAGGAGGGACGGTGGTCACGCGCGGCGGTCACGCGGCGTCGTGCCGCCGCCGTGCTCGTCTCGTCAGTCGTTCTGCTGCCACAGGTCGGGCCCGAAGACCTCGTAGTGGATGCGCTCGTCGCTCACACCGGCCTTCAGCAGGCCGTGCCGGACGTCCCGTATGAACGGGATGGGGCCGCACAGGTAGGCGCGCGCCTTGGCGGGGACGCGCACCGGCAGCGCGTCGAAGTCGATGCGTCCGGCTATGACCTGGTCGCCGCTCGGGCGGTCGGGCTGCTCGTACCAGGCGATGGCGTCCAGCTCCGTCATCCAGCGGGCCGACTGGGCGGTCTGGACGCGCAGCGCGTGCGCGGCGGGGGAGCGGTCGGCGTGGAGGGCGATGACGCGGCGTCCCGGGTGCGTCGCGGCGAGATGGTCCAGGATCGCGGCGATCGGCGTGATCCCGATGCCGCCGCTGACCAAGACCAGGGGTTCGGAGCCGTCCTCCAGGACGACGTCGCCGAACGGTGCCCCGACCAGCAGCTCGCCGCCGGTCTTCAGGTTGCGGTGCAGGTGGGTCGAGACCGCGCCGTCAGGGGCTCCGGCGACGCCGCGCACCCGCCGGACGGTGATCTGCATCGAGACACCGTCCGTCGCCCGGGACAGCGTGTACTGGCGCGGCTGCCGCAGCCCGCCCGGCAGGTCGACCGCCACCGACACGTACTGGCCGGGACGGTGGCAGACGACCTCCCCGCCGTCCGCCGGCCGCAGGACGAACGACACGACGTCCTCGGCCTCGTCGCGGCGCTCGGTCACCCGCCAGGGCCGGTACTCCGCCGCGGGATCGCAGCCGGCCTCCTGGTAGAGCCGGGCCTCCTCGGCGACCAGGAGCGTCGCGAACAGCCAGTAGACCTCCGACCAGGCGGCGTGCACCTCCGGCGTCACCGCGTCGCCGAGCACGTCGGCGACGGCGTCCATGAGGTGGCGGCCGACGATCGTGTACTGCTCGGGCCGGACGCCGAGGGACGCGTGCTTGTGCGCGATCCGCGACAGCAGCCGCTGCGGCGCCGCCGCGGTGTCCGGCCCGCACAGCCGCCGGGCGAACGCGACGACCGAGCCCGCCAGGGCCTGGCGCTGCTCGCCGTTGGCCTGGTTGCCCTGGTTGAACAGGTTCCGCAGCTCGGGATGCGCGGCGAACATCGCCGGATAGAACCGGCCGGTGATCTCGGCGCCGTGGGCCGCGACGGCGGGCAGGGTCGCCTGGACGATCTCGGTGTTGCGGGGGGAGAGCACGGTGCTGCCTTCCTTCGTTCGCTGGTGCGGGCCGGGGGAGCGCGGGCGGGGTCAGCCGCGAATGCCGGGCGGGGCGGTCTCCAGCACGTCGGAGACGGGACGGCGCGGAGTGGACGGCGCCCTCGGCCCGTACCCGACCCGGACGATCGCCTGGATGCGGCGCCCCGTGTCGTACCGTGGCGCGGCGGCGCGGCGGTCCATGTCCCCCACGTCCAGCGGCTGGATGAGCGGGTTCGTCGCGACACCGAGATCGGTCGCGGTCAGCAGCACCCGCTGCAGCGCCTGCCCCGCGCTCAGCCACGTCGCGGGGCCGTCGCCGCGGGTCATCAGCACCGCGAGCTGCGGGTGCCGGACGCACGTCCACCGGTCGAGCTCCGCCTCGTAGGCCGGGTCGGACTGCAGGCGCCGCTCCGCCCGTCCGACCAGGTCGAGCAGCTCCGGGACGGCGTGGCGTTCGATCGGCCACAGCTCGGCGCCTTCCGTCCGGGCGGCGGCGGCCAGGGCCGTCCACACGTCGTCCGGGACGCGCCGCGCGGCGAACGGCCTGCGGTTGCCGTGGCGGGTGCGGATCGCCGCGTAGAGGCGCCGCTCGGCGGCCGGGGCGGTGACGCGGGGGCCGGTCCGGATCTCGGCCAGGAGCGTGGAGTCGTGCGCGGCTCCGGCGAGAACCCGCACGTCGGGGCGGTGGCCCGTGGTGAGCATGGCCAGGCGCGCGTTCAGCAGCGCGGCGCCGCAGCCGATCGTCATCGAGCGGCCGCGCGGGTCGATGACCGGCAGCCGCCGCGACGCGTCGGCGTGCAGTTCGAGCGCGCCGCGGGAGAGGACGAACCGCCACGGCTGGGTGTTGTGCACCGACGGGGCCGCGATCGCGGTCGCGACCACCCGCCGGACACCCTCGGGGGTCGCCAGCGGATCCCGCGTCGCCGGTTCCCCGGACGTGCGCGCCCCGGTCATGACCGGAAGGGGGCCGCTGCACCGCCGTGACCGCGCGGGGGCGCGAGCGTCAGCGCCGCCCGGACCGACAGGACCGGTTCGTGGGCGTGCGCCGCCCCGGCAGTGGCCCGGCTTGGGCGTGGCATGGCTTCTCCTGGGGACTCGGGTGGGCGGCCCGTCCCGGACGCCCGGTGAGACCGCCCCGTCTCGGATCGCCCCTCCACGATGGCCCCGGCGATCATCACCGCCCAGGGACCTTGGTCCTTCGGCCGAGGGGCCTTCGGTCCGAATGTCCCGATGGGCGCTCGCGCCCGACCGGCCGCGAACTTCGGGACCTTCGTCGCCCGGACCGGGACCTCCCGCCCTACGGGGGCCCGGCCCGCCGCCGGGATCGTGGAGGCATGAGCGCCACCGCCGTGGATGCGACCACCCTTGAGGACGTCCTACGAGAACGCCATCGCCGCTGCCTGCCCGCCCTCGCCCGGTTGAAGCTCCTCGCCCGGAACGGCAAGGGCACCGGAACCGACGTCCGCGCCGCCACCACCGAAGTGCTCAAGGAACTGGACGCCGCCGAGGCGGTCCTGCTCGACGCGTTCTCGGGCAGCGTCCGGCGCGAAGCCCTCGCGCACTTCCTCGCCTGCCGCGTCAACCGCCTGACGATCGTCGCCGAGCACGCCGCCGCGACCGCGGACGCCGGTGATCTCCCCGTACTGCGCCGCCTGCTCTACCAGTTCCACGCTCTGGCCGAGGCGATGTGGAAGGTCCAGCTGGGCTTGCGGATCCGGAACCCGCGCTCCATCGCCGGCAGGACCTGAGGCTCGTCACGGGACGTCAGGGACCGGACGGGGACCGGAGCCCGACATCCTTCGTCTCGCGGGCGGGGGTGCGGTGCGGCCGTTCACCTGTAGTGGTGGTGGTTTTTGTCGGTGTCGGCTTTGAGTTGGGCGGCGAGGGCGGCGGCTTGGGTGCGGCGGCTCATGCCGAGTTTGGTGAAGATGCTGGAGATGTAGTTCTTGACGGTTTTTTCGGCGAGGAAGAG
>NZ_JBEYYT010000544.1:0-5369 GCF_040645715.1 Spirillospora sp. NPDC046719
AGGAGAAGAGCACCGCCCACGCGGGGGCCAACCCCACCGTGGAGACGGTCGGCCCCCCCCTGGCCGGCCGGGCGGCCGGCGGTAGGTCGCGCCGCACTCCCCCCCCGCCCCCCGGCGCGGCGCCGCCGCCGGGGCCGCTGGCCAAGCGGGACCGCGCCCTCGGCGCCGCGCCCGCCGCGTCCCCCGAGCACGCCGAGACGGGCCCGGTCGAGGTGCGGGTCAAGGGGTTCTGGCGCTGGAAGAACGTGCTGGTCCCGCCGAACGCCTTCGTCGTGCACACCCGCCGGGGGCGCGCGGAGCCGCTGCACATCGGGCTGGGGGTGTCGTTCCGGTTCAACCCGTCCACGGACTCGTTCCTGGTGGTGCCGGGCGCGACGCAGACCATCCTGATCAACGCCTACTGCATCTGCAGCGAGCTGCAGGGCGTCCTCGTCCAGGGCTACGTCCAGTGGATCATCCAGGACTTCGCGACCGCGTACCGCAAGCTCGACTTCGGCGACGCGCAGGACCCGATGCGCGTGGTGAACCTGCAGCTCCGCGAGCAGGCCGAGGCGGCGATCAAGGACAAGGTCTCCAGCATGGGCGTGCGGGACGTGCTGAGCGACAAGCAGCCGATCATCGAGGAGCTGACCGCGCGGCTGCGCGCCGTCGCCGAGGGCGAGGACCACAGCGACCGGGGGCTCGGGCTGCGGATCGTCACCGTGCAGATCAAGGAGGCGGTGGTCAGCTCGTCGCGGCTGTGGGAGAACCTGCAGAAGCCGTACCGGGCCGAGCAGGGCCGGATCGCGCGGCTGGCGGAGCTGGAGGCGGAGGAGGCCGTCGCGCAGCGGGAGATGGCGGCCGAGCGGGTGAAGGAGACGCAGCGGCTGGAGCACGAGCGGGAGCTGGCGGAGCTGCGGTCGCGCAACGAGGCGCAGCGGTTCGACACCGAGGCCGCCGAGAAGCAGCGCCGGACCCGCCGCGAGCACGACGACGCCCGCGAGGTCGCCGAGCTGGAGACGGAGACGACGCGGCACGCGCTGCGGATGGAGCGCGAGCGGCACGCGGAGGAGGCCGAGACGGGGCGGCTGCGGATCGAGCGCGACCACGAGCTGAACCGGCTGCGGGTCGAGGGCGAGCTGGTGGTCCAGGAGACGCGGGCGCGGTCCCAGCACGAGACGGCGCTGCTGGGGCTGGAGCGCGACCGGGCCCGCGCCGCGATGGACAACGAGCAGACGCCCGCCGCGATCCAGGCGCGCCTCATCGCCCGGCTGCCCGAGATCCTGGAGCGGCTGCCGAAGCCGGACGAGCTGCGCACCGTGACCGTCAACGGCGCCGACCAGACCAGCCTGGCGGGGCTGCTGACCCAGCTCGCCGCGGTGGTCGGCGCCCTGCGCGCGGCCGCCGGCGAGTCCCCGTCCGCAACGGGCGGCGCCCCATCCGCCACGGGCGGGGCCCCGTCCGTCACGGGCGGGGCGCCTCCGGCGGGAAGCGGACGGGCAGCGCGGTGAGCGCCCGGTGGAACGGGCCGGGACGCCATTCCAGCTCGTCCACCGGGACCGCCAGCTCCATGTCAGGGAGCCGGTCGAGGAGCTTCTCGATGGCCACGGACGCGATGAGCCGCGCCTGGCCCTTCGCCGGGCAGGTGTGCGGGCCGGCGCTGAACGCCAGGTGGGCGCGGTTGCCGGCGCGTCCTGCGGCCGCCCGGGACGGGTCGGTGTTGGCGGCGGCGTAGGAGATGACGACGGGCTGGTCCTTCGGCAGCACGCGCCCCCGGAACTCGACGTCCTGCCGCGGATAGGTGATCCCGAAGTTCGCCATCGGCGGGTCGGTCCACAGGATCTCGTCGAGGGCGTCCTCGACGGGGAGGCTGCCGCCGGACAGGTCGCCGCCGAACCGGTCGTCCGACAGCAGCAGCCGCATGCCGTTGGCGATGAGGTTCTGCTCCGGCTCGACGCCGCCGCCGAGCAGCGTCACGAGCTGGTGCAGCATCTCCGCGTCGGTCAGCTCGGACGGGTGGGACAGCAGCCACGACGTCACGTCCGCGCCCGGCCTCTCCCGCTTCAGCGCGACGAGCTCCATCGTCGCGCCGCCGAGCATCGCGTTGCTCGCCTCGGCGTCGACGCCGTTGAGGATGCCGCCGAGCCCGGTCAGCATCCGCTCGCCGATGTCCGGCGGGCAGCCGAACAGCTCCAGCACCACCCGCGTCGGCAGCATCCGGGCGTACCCGGCGATCAGCTCGACCTCCCCGTCCCCGGCGAAGCCGTCGATGACGAGGTCGGCGTTGCGCTCGACGTTCTCGCGCAGCGCGGCGGGGTCGACGCGGGCGAGGCCGTCGGTCACCGCGGACCGCAGCCGCGCGTGGGCCGGGCCGTCCGCCGCCTGGCAGTTCTCCCGCCACATCATCACCGGCAGCACCGGGCAGTCCGCGGGCACCCCGGCCTGCCAGCGCCGCGCGTCCTTCGGGAACGTCGCCGGGTCGCGCAGCACCTCCAGCGCCGCGTCGTAGCCGATGACGAGCGTCGCCGGGATCCCGGGCGCCAGCTCGACGGGCGCGAGGTCGCCGTGCTCCCGCATCCGCGCGTAGACGCGTTCGGGCGCCTCCGCGAACTCCGGCCCGTACATGGGCACGCGGTCGGCCGTGACAGGCGCTTCGGTCATTGCGGCGGGAACCTCACCGGCAGTGCGACCAGCGCGCGGTGGAACGGGCCGGGCCGCCATTCCAGCTCCTCGGCCGGGACGGCCAGCTCCATGTCGGGCAGCCGGTCGAGGAGCATCTCGATCGCGGCGGACGCGATGAGGCGCGCGTGCCCCTTGGCCGGGCAGGTGTGCGGGCCCGCGCCGAAGGCCAGGTGGGCGCGGTTGCCCGTCCGGGCGTGCGAGGCGCGGGACGGGTCGGTGTTCGCCGCCGCGTACGAGATCAGCACGGGCTGGTGGGCGGGCAGCCGGTGGCCGTGGAAGTCGAGGTCGTGCCGCGGGAAGGCGGTGTTGTAGTTCGCCAGCGGCGGGTCGGTCCACAGGATCTCGTCGAGGGCGTCCTCGACGGGGAGGCTGCCGCCGGACAGGTCGCCGCCGAACCGGTCGTCCGACAGCAGCAGCCGCATGCCGTTGGCGATGAGGTTCTGCTCCGGCTCGGTGCCGGCGCCCAGCAGCAGCACGATCTGCTCGGCCATCTCGTCGTCGTCGAGCTCGGCGGGATGGCTCATCATCCAGGACGTCACGTCCGCGCCGGGGCTCTCCCGCTTCAGCGCGACCAGGTCCCGCGCGGCCTGCCCGAGCATGGCGTTGGCCTGCTCGGGGGAGACGCCGTCGAAGATCCCGCTCATGCCGCGCACGAGCCGGTCCCCGATCTCGGGCGGGCAGCCGAACAGCTCCCGGAACACCAGCAGCGGCAGCACGCGCGCGTACCCGCCGATGAGGTCGGCCTCCCCAGCGCCGGCGAACCCGTCGATCAGCGTCGTCGCGGCGCCCTCGGTGTGCTCGCGCAGCGCGGCGGGGTCCACGCGGTCCAGGCTCTCCTTGATCACCGCGCGCAGGCGCGCGTGCGTGGCGCCGTTGGTGAACAGGGCGTTGGGCCGGCTCATCATCATCGGCAGCACCGGGCACTCCGGTCCCACCGACGCCTCCCACACCGTGCTGCACCGCGGGAAGGTCTCCGCCTCCCGCATGACCTCCAGCGCCGCGTCGTAGCCGATGACGAGCGTCGCGGGGACCCCGGGGGAGATCTCGACGGGCGCGAGCGCGCCGTGCGCGCGCAGCGCGTCGTACACCCGGCGGGGGTCGGCGGCGAACTCCGGCCCGTAGAGCCGTCCGGGCTCCCCGCCGTCGCCGGCGGCGCCGTCCGCGGGGCGGGTCTGGTCGACGGTCACGGGGCCTCCTGGCCGAGCGCGAGCAGGTGGTCGACGAGCGCGATCAGCGCGTGCGTGGAGGACGTCCGCTCCCGCGCGTCGCAGGTGACGAGCGGCGTGGACGGCGCGAGGTCGAGCGCCTCGCGCACCTCCTCGTCGGGGAACTCCGGCGACCCGTCGAACCGGTTCACCGCCACCGCGTACGGCAGCCCCTGCCTCTCCACGATGTCCATGACGGCGAACGACTCCTGCAGCCGCGCGGTGTCCACCAGGATCAGCGCGCCGAGCGCGCCGCGCGCAAGGTCGTTCCAGAGCCGGGTGAAGCGCTTCTGGCCGGGCGCGCCGAACAGGTACAGGACGAGGTCGTCGCTCAGCGTGAGCCGGCCGAAGTCCATCGCGACGGTGGTCGTCGTCTTGTCGCGGACGCCGGCCAGGTCGTCGACGGTGGCGCCGGCCTGCGTCATCCGCTCCTCGGTGCGCAGCGGCCGGATCTCCGACAGCGTCCCGACGTAGGTCGTCTTGCCGACCGCGAAGTGCCCCACGATGAGGATCTTGACGGCGGTCCGGACGGTCTCCCGCAGGTAGGGCCCGCCGCCGACCACGCCCGTGTCAGAGACTTGCGCGGAGTCCATCGAGCACCTCCTGCAGGAGCCGGGTCCGGGACGTCGGGGCGGCCGGTGCCGGCGCCCGCGTGGTGAGGTGGCCGCTGTCGACCAGGTCGGACAGCAGCACCTTCGTGACCCCGACGGGCAGGGCCAGATGCCCGGCGATCTCCACGACCGACAGGGCGCCGCCCCGGCACAGCTCCACGATCCGCAGCTTCTCCGGGGACAGCCCCCGCCGGGGCAGGTCGCCGGCCGAGATCACCAGCGTGACCAGGTCGAACACGTTGCGGGACGGGTGCGCCCGGCCGCCGGTGACCACGTGCGGCCGGACCAGCGCCCGCTCGTCGCGGCGGCGGCTCATGCGCGGCTGTCCGCGCCCGGGCGCGGCGGGCTGGTCAGCTCCTTGCCCAGCCGCTGCACCAGCTCCTGGAGCCGGAACGACACCGTCTCCATGTCCACGTGCTGCGTCGCCGACACCGCCAGGTAGGCGCCCGGCCCCGCCGCGACGAGGAACACGTACCCGTCGTCGAACTCGCTGACGGTCTGCCGCCACGTCGTGCCCGCGTCGCCGCAGAACTCGGCGGTGCTGCGGGCCAGCGACTGCAGCCCGGACATGCCGGCCGCCTGCCGTTCCGCCTCGTCCCGCCCGATGCGCTCCGAATGGGCCATCAGCAGCCCGTCGGCCGACAGCAGGATCGCGTACCGCGTCTCCGGCATCCGCAGGGCGTCGTCGAGCATCCACCCGAGCCGGTTCGTGCCGTCGTCCATCGCGCCGTTCCACCCCTCGTTCATGGCCGCAGGTCCTTTCCTTCAACGCTCGGCGGCGGCACCGGAGTGCCGGCGGGCGGCGTGCCCGCGCGGCCGGACCGGGTGCCGCGCTGCCAGGCGCCGAGCCCGGCGGCGGTCTCGCGCGCCGGGCGCACCGGCGCGGCCCAGG
>NZ_JBEYYT010000545.1:0-5365 GCF_040645715.1 Spirillospora sp. NPDC046719
CCTCCCCGCGCCCATGCGCCCCCCTCTTGCCCGCCGCCGGGCCGTCTCGCGGTTCACGGCCGCCCGGCGGCCGCCTCCGGTACCCACCCGGCCGGTACGTCCGGCCGGGTTTTCTTGTGCGCCGCGCTCCTTCCGCCTATCGGTCTCACGGGCTGGCCGGGCCGATGTCGATCTTCAGTTCCAGGCCGCGCCCGCCGGCCGTCCGGCCGCATAAAAGATCATTTCCCCGGACATAAAGATCGTTCTTTAAGATCTTTCCGATCAGGGCGCCGACCTGCGCGTCCGCCCGGATCCCCTGCGGGAAAGGCGATCCCGCGGACCGGCCAAGAAAACGATCTACCTGGCCAAAGGTAAAGAAATCGCCCATTTGGCCCAAGTGCGGCAATGCGGGATATAGTCAACGCCAGGTCAAGGTCAAAGCACCGTTGACCTGGCCAATCGCATAGCCGTCGCCTCCCGCCCGCCAGGCGGGAACCCTCAGCCGAACCACGGCCGCACCATGCACCGGCCGTGACCGCGCAGGGCCCACTGAGCCCCCGGTCGGCATCCTCTCCCGCTTCATCGAAGCCCGCGTCGCGCGCATGCCCGCAGATGGCAGCGCGGACGGACGCGAGCTCGGCCCGTCATGTCCGCGGGCCGTCCATGCGGGGTCCTTTCCGCGGCGGCATTTCCGAGTCCCGATCTCGGAACCCCGTTCCGCATGCCCGGATCCCCTGTGCTCCGGCGCCGGAACGGCTGTCCTGTACGCCGAACTAAGGATTTTCATGCAGCAGCGGACGATCAATCGCGTGTTGACCGGTGTCACCGGCGCGGCTCTTGCCGGGATGCTGGTGGGCGGCGTGGCGGCCGCCAGCCACGACGACTCCGCTCCCAAGCCCGACAGGCTTCTGGCGCAGCAGCAGGACATGGCCGCGCTGAAGCAGAAGGCCCCCGAGAAGAACACCTCCTCCGAGACCCTGGCCGAGTCCAGCTCGAAGTCCGCCTCCAAGAAGCCGGACGCGAAGAAGCAGGACGCCAAGGCCTCCACCTCCAAGGACGCCAGGAAGAAGGCCGACAAGGGCCCGAAGGCGATCCTCAGCGGCACCACCACCGCGTCCTACTTCTGGGACGACGGTTCCGGCATCAACGGCGACACCGGCGCGCCCGCGAGCGGCAAGCCGATGCAGAAGGGCCTGTTCGCCAGCCCGAGCTGGCCCATGAACACCAAGGTCAAGGTCACCTACAAGGGCCGCAGCATCACCGGCTTCATCGGCGACCGCGGCCCCGGCGCGCCCTCGCACGACGGCGTCATGCTCGACCTCGACACCTACACCTTCCGGTACCTGCTGGACGGCGGCAAGCCCGACAGCAAGTACGACGCCGGCACCGGCGAGGGACACCTCCAGGGCGTCAAGTGGGAGGTCCTGTCGTGGGGCTCGGGCGCCGGCACCAAGGGCGAGCCGCAGCCTCTGGGCTGACCGTTCGCGAGCGGATTCACGGGCCACTTCTCAGCGACGGTTCGTGAGCCGCGGTGCACGACCCTCTCCGGCGTGACCGCCGGAACGCATGGAACGGGAACGCCCCGGCGAGTCGAACGATCGCCGGGGCGTTCTCCTGCATGAGCGGCGCCGGTCTCAGACGGCGCTGGTCTCAGGCGGCGCTGGTCTCAGGCGGCGCCGTCCGGCCGGCGCGCGGCCAGCAGGCGGTACAGCGCCTCCGCGGCGGCGCCGACGTGCGCGACCGAGCACGTCTCGTCGGTCACATGCGCCTGCTCGGGGTCGCCCGGCCCGTAGATCACCACGTCCGGCCCGCCGAGCAGGCCCGCGAGGACGGACGCGTCGGTGAAGTACGTCGCGTACTCCGGGACGGCCCCGGAGGAGCCGGGGGCGAGCAGGTCCAGGACCTCCGGCATGCCCGGAGCCGCCGGGTCGGTGGCGACGCCGGGAAGGTCCACGAGCCGTTCGAGTTCGACCTCCTCGCCGCACAGCCCGGAGATCACCGCGACCGCCTCGTCCGCGCCGAAACCGGGGACGGTGCGGACGTCCAGCCGCATCTCGGCGCGGTCCGGCACCAGGTTCGGCTGCACCCCGGAACGGAAGGTGCCCACGTTGACCGTCGCGGGCCCGTGCGTCGGGCTCACCGGCCAGTCCGCGTGCGCGTGCACGCGGACCGCCGCGGCGGCCAGCGCGGCGAGGGCGTTGCGGCCGAGCTCGGGCCGGGAGCCGTGCGCGGACACGCCCCGCGCCGTGGCCTTCAGCCAGAGCGTGCCCTTGTGGCCGAGGACCGTCCGGTTCCCCGTCGGCTCGGCGACGATCAGCAGGTCCGTGGCGGCGACGGCGGCCGGGTCCAGGACCGCCGCGCCGTCGCACCCGGTCTCCTCGCCGAACGTGAAAACCAGCTGGGGCGCGAGCAGCCCGTCGCGGACCGCCCGGACGGCCGCCTCGACCTGGCAGGCGACGCCCGCCTTCATGTCGCTGCTTCCCCGCCCGAGCAGGCGCCCGTCCCGGACGTCGCCGGACAGCGGGTCGAACGACCAGCCGGACGCGTCGGCGGGCACGGTGTCGAGGTGCCCGGTGAACGTGACCGGGACGCGCGGCGCCTCGGGCCCGTACCGGGCCACGACGTTCGCCCGCCCCTCGGCGGGCTCGTCCACCCGGACGGCGAATCCCGCGCCGTCCAGCACGTCCGCGACGAGGTCGGCGGCCCGCCGCTCACCGCCGCCCCGGGTGTCGATCCGCACCAGCCGGCGCGCGAGCTCGAGCGCGTCGCCCATCTCCTGACCTCCCTCTCCGGGCCCGGCCGGGCGGCCGGGACGTCTCAGGCCCGTGCCCGCGTGCTCTCCCGGACCACCAGGGTCGGGACGAGCGCGATGTGCGCCGACGGCCCGCGGTCCCCGTCGGCCTCGCCGGCGGCCGCGGCCAGCAGCCGCACCGCCTCGGTCGCGATCCGGTCGCGCGGCTGGTCGACGGTGGTGAGCGCGGGCTCGCTGAGCCGCGAGAACTCGATGTTGTCGTATCCCGTGACCTGGACCCGGCCCGGGACGTCCACGCCGTGCGCCCGGCAGGCCCGGGTCACGCCGAGCGCGATCAGGTCGTCGGCGCACACGATGGCGTCGGGCAGGTCGCCGGCGGCGATCAGCCGCGCGGCGGCCGTCTCGCCCCATTCCACGCTGTAGTCGCCGAGCAGGATCTGGTCCGGGTCCACGGCGATGCCGAGGTCCTCGGACCGGCGGCGGAACCCGGCGAAGCGCTGCTCGGTGGAGGAGTTGGTCAGCAGCGAGCCGGCGAACGCCGCCGACCGCGCCCCGCCCGCGTGCAGGTGGTCCATGACCTGGCGCATCGCGGCGACGTCGTCGACGCCGACCCAGTCGGTGCTGGTGCCGCCGACGAACCGGTCGAGCTGGACCAGGGGGAGCCGCCCGGCGGTCTCCTGGACGGCGGCGCCGCTGAGCGTGCCGTGGCTCGGGCTGACGATGATGCCGTCGACGTTGCGGGCGACGAGGGTGGCCAGCCGCCGCGCCTCGACCTCGGGGTCGGACCGCGCGTCGCAGAGCAGCAGCTCCTTGCCCTCGCGGCCGAGGGCGTGCTCGACGCTCTCCACCAGCGAGGTGAAGAACGGGTTGGAGATGCTCGGCACGACCATGCCGACGGTGTCGGTGCGGCTGTTGCGCAGCGCCCGGGCGATGGAGTTGACCTGGTATCCGAGGTCGTCGGCGGCCTTCCTGACCTTGCGCTGGACGGCCGCCGACACGGGCCCGCGGCCCGACAGCACGCGCGACACCGTGGCGGTGGAGACCCCGGCGCGCTCGGCGACCTGGGCGATCGTGACCCGCTGCAATCGTTTACCTCTCCAGCTTGGCGAAAGCCCGGATGCTGGGCAGATCAACAACAGTGACCCGATCATACCCCCTTGACGGCCTGCGGGATCCGTATCTACGGTGCAGGACAACACGACTGCAATCGATTACACAGGAGGCGACATGGTGAGGGCGACGGGGAGCGAGCGGGCACTGGGCGTGTTCCCGCCGAAGCCGAACGCCGTCGAGGAGCTGTTCGGCACCCCCAAGGTCGTCATCGGCGCCGTGCACCTGCCGCCGCTGCCGGGCAGCCCGCACTACGAGGGCGTGCCGCTCGACGAGATCTGCACGTTCGCGATCGAGGAGGCGCGGGCCTACCTGGACGGCGGCGCGCACGGCGTGATCGTCGAGAACCACTGGGACATCCCGTTCCTCAAGCCGGGCGAGCACGGCTACGAGACCGCCGCCGCCATGGCCGTGGTGACCGACCGGGTCCGGCACGCGACCTCCGGGCGGGTCGGCGTGAGCATCCTGTCGAACGCCGCCGAGTGCTCGATCGCCTCCGCCTGGTCGGGCGGCGCCGGCTTCGTCCGCGTCAACCAGTGGGCCAACGCCTACGTCGCCAACGAGGGGATCATCGAGGGCCAGGCCGCGCACGCCACCCGCTACCGCAGCCGGATCGGTGCGAACCCCGTCAAGATCTTCGCGGACGTGCACGTCAAACACGGCGCGCACGCGATCGTCGCCGACCGCACCCTCGCCGAGCAGACCGAGGACGCCGAGTTCTTCGGCGCCGACGTGCTGATCGCCACCGGCTCGCGGACCGGCGACGCGGCCGCGCTGGACGAGGTCGAGGGCATCGCCGCGCACACCACCCTGCCGGTCGTCATCGGCTCGGGGATCAGCGCGGGCAACGTGGGGGAGCTGCTGCCGGCCTGCGACGGCGTGATCGTCGCGTCCTCGGTCAAGGACAACGGCCGCTGGTGGGGCCGGGTCGACGCCGCCAAGGTGCGGGAGCTGACCGCCGCCGCTGCGAAGGCGGGCGTGGTCCTCCCATGATCGTGTTCTGCGGCTACGCCAACGTCGACCTCACGGTCGCCGTCCCCGTGCTGCCGGGGCCCGCCGCCCGCGTCCAGGCCACCGCGGTGCGCCGCGGCGAGGGCGGGATGGGGGCGAACGCGGCGGTGGCGGCCGCGCGGATGGGCGCCGACGCGCGCTTCGCGGGCGTCGTCGGGCCGGACGCGGCGAGCACCGCGTTCCTCGACGCGCTCGCCGCCGACGGCGTCGGCACCGACTGGACGTCCCGGACCGGCGTCCTCACGACCGCGGTCGTCCTGCTCACCCCCGACGGGGAACGTTCCATCATCAGCCAGGACGACCAGGTCACCACCGAGCACGTCGCCGCCGTCGCCGCGCAGGCCCGCGCGGCGGGCGCGGACTGGCTCTACCTCGACGGCTACCGCTTCCCCGCGGCGGCCGGCGTGCTCGGCGACGGCCCGCCCGGGGTGATCGTCGACCTCGACGGCTGCGACGGCGCCGAGGCGGCCCGCGCCGCGCTCGCCGCGGCCGACCACGCGGTCGGCGGCCGCG
>NZ_JBEYYT010000546.1:0-5356 GCF_040645715.1 Spirillospora sp. NPDC046719
GCCGGGCACGCGGCCGCGCGCCGGGCCGCGATCGCCGGCTCCGGGTTTCGGGGGCGGTGGACCCGGCAGGGGTCAGGCGACGCCGGACCAGGCCGCCGCGGTGAGGTCCGTCCAGCGCGGTTGCGGGATGGCGATGCCGAACTGGCGGGCCAGCTCGTACGGGAGCGAGCCGATCGGGGCCTTGGCCGGGTTCGCGGCGATCTGCCCGACGATGATCTCGGCGAGCCCGCAGCCCGGCTCCAGCCGGGGGAAGGCGGCGTGCGCGCGTTCGGCGACACCGCCGGGGATCCGGTCCGCGCCCACGCCGGCGACGTCGGCGCTGGTCCCGGCGTGGGTGAGGGCGATCTCCGCGCGCATGCGATCGGCGATGCCCCGGCTGGTGTGCAGGGCGATGGCCTCCCACACGACGCGGGTCCGCTCGCCGTCGTACCCGTGCCCGGCGAGGAACCCGGCGGCGAGGTCGGCGCCGTCCACCTCGAAGCGCCGGCCGCCGTCGCCCCGCTCGGTCAGGCCGAGGTCGTGCAGGACGCACGCCAGGAACAGCGTCTCGTCGTCGTAGTCGGCGCCGGGCCGCAGGCCCCTCGCCTCCCCGATGGCGCGGGCGAACAGGTAGGTGCGGGCGCAGTGGTGCGCGAGGGCCGCCGGCCCGGCGGCGAAGACCAGGTCGTACGCCTCGCGGGTCAGGTCGGTGTCGGGCAGCGAGAACTCGGCGAAACGGTCGGACACGAAGGCTCCTTGGACGCGGTGCTCGGGACGACACCGATCGTCCGATGCCGCCCGGCGCCCCGGCCAGTGTCCGGACCGCCGATGTGCGCTACGTTCTGGCCATGGCCGCTGAACCGCATGTCGTCGCCGTCCTCGCGCTGGACGGCGTCGTGGCGTTCGACCTGGCGACGCCGGGCCAGGTGTTCGGGACGACGACCACGGCGGGCGGCGACCCGCTCTACGACGTCCGGGTCTGCACGCCGCCGGGCGGCGCGCGCACCTCCCCCGCGCTCGGCCGGATGCGCGTGGACGCCCCGTACGGCCTGGACGCGCTGGCCACCGCGGACACGATCGTCGTCCCCGGCCACGAGGGCGTCGCGGACGACCCGCCCGGCGAGGTCCTCGACGCGCTGCGGTCGGCGGCGGCGCGGGGCGCCCGGGTCGCGTCCATCTGCGTCGGCGCGTTCGTCCTGGCCGCGGCGGGCCTCTTGGACGGCCACCGCGCGACGACGCACTGGTACTACGCGCGCGCTCTGGCGCGGCGGTATCCGTATGTGGAGGTGGACCCGTCCGTCCTGTACGTCGACAACGGGCAGGTGCTCACGTCGGCGGGCGTCGCGGCGGGCGTGGACCTGTGCCTGCACATCGTCCGCCGCGACCACGGCTCGGCGACGGCGGCGCGGACGGCCCGGCGGATCGTCATGCCGCCGCAGCGCGACGGCGGGCAGGCGCAGTTCATCCGGCACGACGAGCCGCCGGACGGCGGGGCGGCGCTGCAGCCGACGCTCGCCTGGCTGGAGGCGAACCTGCACCGCCCGCTGGCGCTGGACGAGATCGCGCGGCAGGCGTCCTGCAGCGTCCGGACGCTGACCCGGCGGTTCCGGGAGCAGGCCGGGACGACCCCGCAGCAGTGGCTGTCGCACGCGCGGGTGCGGCGCGCCCAGCAGCTGCTGGAGGACACCGACCTGCCGGTCGAGCGGGTGGCCGCCGAGGCGGGGTTCGGGTCGCCGGTGACCCTGCGCGCGCACTTCGCCCGCCGGGTCGGCGCCTCGCCGCTGGCCTACCGGGGCGCGTTCCGCGCGCGGTCCGCCGGGGACTGATCGTCCGCCGCCGACCCGCCCGCCCGCCTACCGAATGCTGTTCGGTACCGTGGCGGTGACGATGCGGGGAGGGATGCGACGAATGAGCGCTGCGATCGCCGGGCTGGGAATGACGGAGCTCGGCAGGGTGTACGGGCGCAGCCCGCGCCGGCTGGCCGCCGACGCGGTGCGGCTCGCCGCCGCCGACGCCGGCCTCGGCCTGGCCGACCTGGACGGGCTGCTGGTCAGCCACGGCATGGGCGGCTCGCCCGGGATCGAGCTCGCCGACACGCTCGGCCTGCGGGACCTGCGGCTGCTGACCCAGATGAACGCCTTCGGCGCGACCGCCGGGGCGATGGTGGCGCACGCGGCGATGTCCGTCATGAGCGGCGCCGCGACCACGGTCGCGTGCGTGTTCGCCGACGCGCCGCTGAAGCCGAAGCAGTCGGCGGGCTCCGCCTACGACCGCAGCGCCCGCGAATGGTACGGGTACGGCGGCATGACGGCGGCCCTCGGGCTGCGCAGCGTCAACTCCTTCTACGCGCTGGCGGCGCGGCGGCACATGTCCCGGTACGGGACGACGAGCGAGCAGCTCGGCGCCATCGCCGTCTCGACGCGGGAATGGGCGACGCGCAACCCCCTCGCCCAGATGCGCGAGCCGATCACCCTCGCCGACCACCAGGCGTCGCGGTGGGTGTCGGAACCCCTGCACCTGCTGGACTGCTGCCTGGTCTCCAACGGCGCGATCGCGGTGATCGTCACGAGCGCCGACCGCGCCCGCGACCTCGCCCGCCCGCCCGTCCACCTGTGGGGATGGGGCCAGGGCCACCCCGGGCACCGCAAGGAGCGCGGCAGCGACTTCGGGCTGACCACCGGCGCCGCCTCCTCCGGCGCCACCGCGATGAAGATGGCCGGCATCACCCCGTCCGACGTGGACGTGTGCGAGCTGTACGACTGCTACACCTACACCGTCCTCGTCTCCCTGGAGGACTACGGGTTCTGCGCCAAGGGCGAGGGCGGCGCGTTCGCCGCGTCCGGCGCGCTCGGCCCCGGCGGGTCGCTGCCCACCAACACCGGCGGCGGGCAGCTGTCGGCGTACTACATGTGGGGCTTCACCCCGCTGTCGGAGGCGGTCATCCAGGCGCGCGGCGACGGCGGGGAGCGGCAGGCGCCGTCCAACGACGTCGTCCTCGTCAGCGGCAACGGCGGCATCCTCGACCACCACTCCACCCTGATCGTCAGCCCGCACCCGAAGGGAGCCTGACCGATGGAGATCGGCGTTCTGCGGCGCGACGGGCGCACCGACCCGTTCTTCGACGGCACCGCCGCCGGAAGGCTCGTCATCCGGCGCTGCGAGGCGTGCGACCGCTGGTACGCGCCGGACGCCTCCGGCTGCCCCGAGTGCGGCGAGGAGGAGCCGGCCTGGGCCGACGCGAGCGGCGCGGCGACCCTGGTGACCTGGACCGTCACCCACGGCCGGCCCGCCGAGGACGGCACCGCCCCGCCGCCCGCCTACCTCGCGCTCGTCGAGCTGGCCGAGGGCCCGTGGATGTACGCCCGGCTGGACGGCGTCGACGCGGGCGACCTGCGCGAGGGGCTGCCGCTGCGCGCGGAGTTCGAGCACCCGGACGAGGGCGAGTCGTACGTGCTGTTCCGCCCCGCCCGCTGACCCGCCGGACCCTGGACCGAATGGCGTTCGGTCCATTAGCGTCGGGGGCATGAACACCGAGGTCTGCGCCACGTTCGGGATCGAGTTCCCGCTGTTCGCCTTCAGCCACTGCCGCGACGTCGTCGCCGCCGTCGCCAACGCCGGCGGCTTCGGCGTCCTCGGCGCCGTCGCCTACACCCCCGACCGGCTGGAAGAGGAGCTGCGCTGGATCGACGACCACGTCGGCGGCCGCCCCTACGGCGTCGACGTGCTCGTCCCAGCCAAGATCGACGAATCCGCCGAGCGCGCCGGACGCGGCGAGGGCGGCCTCGACACCATGCTCGCCGCGGTCCCGCAGGAGCACTGGGACTTCCTCATCGGCCTGTTCACCAAGTACGACGTCCCGCTGCCCGACTTCGAGAAGGCCAAGCGCTCCAACGCGCGCGGCGGCACCTCGGTCACCAAGGAGGGCGCCACCGAGCTGATCGACGTGTCCCTCGCCCACCCCATCCGGCTCATCGCCAGCGCCCTCGGCACCCCGCCCCC
Source organism: Spirillospora sp. NPDC046719 (assembly GCF_040645715.1). Classification (NCBI taxonomy): domain Bacteria; kingdom Bacillati; phylum Actinomycetota; class Actinomycetes; order Streptosporangiales; family Thermomonosporaceae; genus Spirillospora; species Spirillospora sp. NPDC046719. The sequence continues at coordinate 3,979 of NZ_JBEYYT010000546.1, forward strand.
GATCATGGTGGAGAAGGCCAAGGCCGCCGGGATCCCCGTCGCCGCGCTCGTCGGGACCGCCGAGCACGCCCGCCGCCAGGTCGCCGCCGGAGTCGACCTCGTCATCGCGCAGGGCGGCGAGGCCGGCGGGCACACCGGCGAGATCTCCACGATGGTGCTCGTCCCCGAGGTCGTCGACACCGTCGCCCCGGTGCCCGTCCTCGCCGCCGGCGGCATCGCCACCGGCCGCCAGATGGCCGCCGCGCTCGCCCTCGGCGCGTCCGGCGTCTGGTGCGGCTCCGTCTGGCTCACCACCGAGGAGGCCGAGACGGCGCCCGCCGTCAAGGAGAAGATGCTCGCCGCCACGTCCCGCGACACCATCCGGTCGCGGTCCCGCACCGGCAAGCCCGCCCGCCAGCTCCGGTCCGCCTGGACCGACGAGTGGGAGGGCCCCGAGAGCCCCGGGCCGCTCGGGATGCCGCTGCAGATGATCGTCGCCGAGGGCGCCATGCGGCAGATCACGAAGGTGGCCGAGTCCGGCAACCCCGGCGCCCGCGCGCTCGCGAACTACTTCGTCGGCCAGTGCGTCGGCCTGATGAACACCGTCAAGCCCGCCCGCCAGGTCGTCTACGACATGGTCGAGGAGTTCGCCGACGCGGTCGACCGCCTCAACGCCATCACCGCCGCCGACTGACCGCCTCCGGCCCTGCGCAGAGGCCCGGCCGTCGTTCCGGGCCTCTGCGGCAGCAAGCAGCCCGACCGGGAAAGGAGCGTGGGGGCCGTGCCCCCACGCTCCGCCACGACGACCAGCAACAGCACGCCACTACGCCCTGCCGACAACCAACCACCCGGCCACCTGGCCATCTGGCCACCGCAGCCCGGCCCCAGCGGCAGTGCTCACCTGTGTCAGCGCCGATCAGGACCCACAGAAGCTTTGACGCCGAGACCCGATCTCCGCACTGCAGACACTGGTGCAGGTAGGTGTTGACCGCCCGGGCCTGGCAGCACGCCTCGACCAACTCCATGTCGACCCCGACCGCAGCCAACGAACGCCGGACACGCCGCCGGACGGTGCCACGAGAATCAGCGGAGTTCTCAACGTCGGCGCCGCACTCCGTAACCGCCGTGAACGCGTCGAACGCAGCGGCTTCGCGCCGACTATCCGGGGCGATTGCTAGCGAGAGCATCCGCCATACGGCACCGAGACAGCCAAACGCTGCGCGAGAGCATTCCAGAAAGTCGAATGATCACAAAATTCGAGGGCGTGGGGTCAGCTTTAGCTTTGAGATAGAGAACTTGAGAATTTCGAGTTCGGCGATCTACGGTAAGGGTGTTCGGGTGGTGGGGTGGCGCTTGCGGTAGGGGGCGCCCCACCCAAAGGAAGGGCGGCCTACGCGGA